>JAHIQC010000227.1 GCA_018902765.1 Actinomycetota bacterium
GCTCTCCGAGAAAGTGGATGCGCTTCTGCCAGGGACCGAACGCGTCTCGATGGGCAGCAACACCGTCGTCGTCGACAACAGTGTGCTGGCCAGCCTCACCAAGCGGCTGGCCAGCCGCAGCGACTCGACCTCACGCGCAGAGATCGTGCAAGACATGGAGCAGCATCTGGCCGCGCTTGTCTCCTCGGCGGGTGTCAAGGGCGATCCGGTGCCGGTTGACAGTGAGGCTCTCGGGGACCTGTTGGCCGAGAGGCAGGCCGAGACGCGCAACCCCATCTCGGAGTACTTCGCGCGGCTCGTGGAGCGACTCGGTGAGTGGTTGACCAAGTGGTGGGGCTCGACCGCAGACACACCCGGGGTGTCCTCGACGTTCCGTACAGTCACCATTGTGGTGCTCGTGCTGCTCGCTCTAGGACTCATGTGGATGATCTTCCGGGTCATCGTGAATCTGCGCCGCGGTACAGCGCGCCGCGGGACCAGGCCTCGACTTCCCAGTGACATCGCGCTTATCGAAGCGGCTCAGGACCTGCCCGAAGACGCGCTGGCACACGCCGACGCTTTGGCCCAGCAGGGCCTGTGGCGCGAGGCCGTGCGTGCTCTGTTCGGCGGCGCTGCGCGAGAGCTCGTGACGGCTGGATACATCCTCGAAGCCCATCGGCGGACCAACGGCGAGCTGCTGCTCGAGATACGGCCGACCGCACCCATGGTCTACGAACCGCTGGCGGCGCTGTGTGCGCTGTTCGAGCGGGCGTGGTACGGACATCACGATCCCGGCTCAACGGGATTTGACGAGGCGCGTGTCTTCTTCTCGCAGGTACTCGAGAGGCTCACCCAAGCGCCCGGGTCCTCCAAGGCCTCCGATGGGGGTGAGTCGGAGTGAAGCGCCCCGCAATCAAACTGGATGGCTCGACTCTGGTGCTCATCGGCATCGCCGTGGCGCTCGTGCTCGCGTATGCGGGACTCGTGCGCCTGTCGCAGGACTACTATCTCGTCGATGCGCCCGCCGGCTCCGTGTTCGCCGCAGGCGACGATGGGCTGCGTGTGCTCTACGCCTATCTGGACGAGCTGAAGCTGAGTCGCGATACGCTGCAGAGCTTCGACGAGCTCCCTGACTCGGGCACTATCGTTGTCGCAGCAGCCGCGCCTTTGGAGCGTTCGCCCACCGCGTATGAGCGGCAGGTGCTAACCGATTGGGTGAAACAGGGCAACCGACTGGTGCTCGTGGGCGCCTACGCCGACGAGGTGGTCAAGGACGTCGGAGGCAGCCCTCGCAACGGACACCAGGCAACGCTTGAGCCGCTGCTCCCGGGCGTGTACGCCCAAGGAGTCGGCGAGGTGATCGTCGATGACGCGCGACTGCTGCTCGACACGCCAGCTTGGGCGACGCACCTGAAGGACACCGATGGCCAGTATCTGGCAAGCCGGGTTTCGGGCAAGGGCGAGATCGTGTGGATGGCATCAGTCAGTCCCATGAGCAACGCCGGGATAGGTCGTGCCGACAACGCTCGCTTGGCGACGTTGCTCGTAGCTACAGGCGGCGAGATCTACTTCGACGAGTATCATCACGGCTTTGTGCGAGGCGGCGGCATCTGGAGCCGCATGGGAGCAGGTGGCCGCTCAGGGACGCTGCTTGCGCTTGCGGCAGTGGCCTTGCTCCTGTGGTCGTCGGCCCGCCGCACCGGTCGTCCGATCGAAGCGATGCCCGATCGCACGGTGCGCACAGGCGCGTACATCGGCTCGCTTGCGGAGCTGTACCGCCGTGCAGGGGCTCGCAAAGAGTCTCTCGAGTCACTGGCCGGCGGCCTGCGGCTCGCACTCGTGCGCCGACATGGCGGGCTCGAGGCGGCGCTTGCGCGCGAGCCACGCATAGCCGAACTGCTGGCAGAGATCTCCTCGGCAGGCAACATCAGTGAAGAACAGTTCGTGAGATACGCTCGCGAGATTGCGCGAGCGAGACAAGAAGCGGAGGGTCGTGATGGCGCAAACAGGTAGTACGATGCGGTTGGCTGAGGCGGTGCGCGCCGAGGTGGGCAAGGCGGTCGTCGGACAAGCGGCGCTGGTGGACAGCCTGCTCGTGGGGCTCATCACGGGCGGCCACATCCTTGTGGAGGGCGTGCCCGGCACGGCCAAGACGCTGCTGGCCCGCGCGCTGGCCCGCTCATTGGATGCGTCGTTCAAGCGCATACAGTTCAGCCCCGACATGATGCCGGCCGACGTGGTGGGCACGAACGTGTTCGACGCGCAGGCCGGGACGTTCGCGATGCGCAAAGGGCCGGTTTTCGCAAACCTCGTGCTCGCCGATGAGATCAACCGCACGCCTCCCAAGACGCAGGCGGCGCTCCTCGAGGCGATGCAGGAGGGCCAGGTCACCGTGGATGGCGTCAGTCACCAGCTGCCACGCCCGTTCATCGTCGTGGCGACCCAGAACCCCGTCGAGTACGAAGGAACCTACCCGCTGCCCGAGGCGCAGCTGGACCGCTTCCAGCAGAAGGTGATCGTGCAGTACCCGAGCTTGGCCGAGGAGACCGAGATCGTGCGTCGGCACGTGGACGGCGGCGCATGGACCGACCTGGATGCGCTCGGGCTTGCTGCCGTGGCCTCGTTGGCAGATGTGGCAGCGGCTCGCGCGGAGCTCGACGGGGTCGTTGTCGACGAGTCGGTTGTCGCATACGTCACCGAGATCGCGCGCGCGTCACGCATGCATCCGTCGGTCGAGTTGGGCGCGAGCCCTCGTGCCGCTGTGAGTCTCCTGACCGCAGCGCGCGCGACGGCGCTTCTGGCCGGTCGCGACTTCATGACCCCCGATGACGTGAAGGCTATGGCGTTTCCGTGCTTTCGCCATCGCGTGCTGCTGAGGCCCGAGGTCGAGATCGAGGGTACTTCGATCGACCCGGTGCTGCGCGACATAGTCGAGGGTGTGCCCGTACCTCGATGAAGCGGCTGCGCCACATACTCGCCGCGTTCGCAGGCGCCCACGTGACACCACGTGCGGCGGCGCTGCTCTTTGCGCCCGCCCTGGCTCTCGTGTGGATCCCGGGTTGGGTGGCATACGCGCTGGCGAGCGTATGGGCCGTCGGGTGGCTCGCGCTTGTCGTTGCGGACGTGCGCGGCGCTTTGGGGCCGACTGATCTGAGTGTGGGGCGCACGCTGCCGGTGAAGTTCTCGATCGGCGTGCCGAACCGTTGTGGGCTCACGATCGTCAATCGTTCAGCACGAACGGGGCTCGTGCAGGGCCGTGAGACCCCACCGTCGGCCTTCTCGGGCACGCGCACCTTCGAGTCGTTGCCGCTCGATCCGCATGGGCGCCGTGAGCTTGAGTTCGCGTTCACGCCTGCCGAGCGGGGCGCCTATCGCTTCGGCGACGCGGCGTTTCGCACGCTGGGGCCCAGGCGCCTAGCGGGCCATGTGTTCGAGGCCCCCACGGCCCAAGATGTGCGCGTCTACCCCGATATCCTCGCGGTTCACGGGTACTCGCTTCTGGCCAGGCGCGGCATGCTTCACGAGATCGGCGTGCGCGCCGCCCGCTTCTCCGGAGTCGGACGGGAGTTCGAGTCACTGCGGGATTACGAGTCGGGCGACGATTACCGCGACATCGACTGGAAAGCCACCGCGAGGCGCGGCCAGCCGGTCGTTCGCAGGTTCGAGGCCGAACGCAGCCAGACGATGATCCTGGCCATCGACGCCGGGCGTCTCATGACCGCGCGCGTCGGGGGACTGGCCAAGCTCGATCGCGCCATCAACGCCGCCCTGCTCCTCGCATGGCTCGCGTGGAACGCTGGGGACAACGTGGGCCTGCTCGTGTTCGCACGCGACATCGAGCGCTTCCTTCCGCCGAGGAAAGGGCACCGTCAGTTCCTCGCTATCCTTGAGGCGCTGTACTCGGTCGAGGTGCGCATGGAGGAGCCGGACTATGCGCGCGCCATGCGCTATCTGGCTTCGCGCGTCTCAAAGCGCTCGCTTGTGGTGGTGTTCACCGAGCTCGTCGGTACCGAGCCATCTAGGCGGCTGCTCTCTGTGCTCGGCCAACTGACGTCTCGGCATCTGCCGCTCGTGATCACCCAGCGAAACGCGCAGGTCGAGGCTCTGGCCCAGGACATGCCGGTTTCAGAGAGCGACGTGTTTCGAGCGTCGGTCGCCCAGGACATCTTGCACGACAAGGCCGCGGCGATGAGAGTGCTGCAGGCCAGAGGCTCGCTCGTGCTCGATGTGTCGCCAGAGAAGCTGTCTGTCGCCGCCGTGAACCGCTACTTAGAGATCAAGGCGCGCGGACGTCTGTAACAGGCGTTCTGCCGGCAAAGACCAGGTAGCCGAGAAGCAGCGCCGTCATCAGCAGCCCGAACGCGAGCTTGAGCAGCGGGTCGACCTGCGAGGGTGTGAAGAAGCCCTCGATCGCGCCCGCGATCAAGAACAACGGGATCGTCCCTAAAGCCAAGCGCACCGCGTCAGGCGACGCCGCCCGAAGCGAGGCTGCACGAGGCAGGTCGCCGGGCGAAATGAGCGCTTTGGCCAAACTGAGCCCCGATGCACCGGCCAAGATGATGGCGGGCAGCTCGAGCGAGCCATGAGGCAAGATCAGCGACCAGAAGAACAGCGTCGCCCCGCCCTTCGCGAACACACCAGCTAGAGTGCCCAGCAGAAGTCCGTTTTGGATCATCGAGTAGACGGTGAGCGCACCCAGCGTCATGCCGCCTGCGAAGGCCATGAGCGCAACTTGGATGTTGTTCGCGGTGATGCCGGCCGCAAGCAAAGGAGCGATCGCCGAGGAGATCCCCGTCGCATCAGCACCTTGCTCGATGCGGTCCCCGACGCCGTCGCGCAGTTGCTCGGGGATGAACACGCGAGCAAGCGGGTAGTTGACGTAGGACAGCAGCAGGCCGAGAGCCATGGCGCCCAGCAACAACGCCGAGGCCAGCGCGACCTCTCGGGCATGCGCGCGCACGAGGCGCGGGTACCCGGTGCGCATGAAGCGCCACAACGAGGTGAGCTTGCGTGGGGCCGAGCCGTAAAGCTCGGTGTGCGCGACACCGACCAGATCGTTCAGGAACGCATGCGTCTGCGAGGCGGGAAAGTGCGTCTGTGCGAAAGCCAGATCCGCGGCTGCGCGGCGGTAGTCCTCGTGAAGTGCGCGCAGCTCCGGCCCGGGCATCTCGGCCACACCCCGACCCCGAAGGTGGGCAAGCGTCGACTCCAGGCGCTCCCACACCTGCCGCGATCCCGCGATGAACTCCTGCTCTTGCATAGCGCCTCCGTGAGGCAATGCTAGCACGCAGCGCGGACATCGCCCCGAGTACCCCAGGCAGGCGGGCTGGCAGGCTTTGCCCATCGTGCCTATCATGGTTGTCGGGTCCGGCCTTTCAAAGTACGCAAAGGAGCGATGTTGAGCGAGCGAGCAGTGGGGCGGGTGCTGGACATAGAGACCCCCGAGGCTGTGCTCGTGAGCTTTCGTATCGCGGGCTTCGGGTCGCGAGGCCTGGCCGCGGTCATCGACATCGTGACGCTGGGTGCCATCCTATTAGCCGAGACTCTCGTCTTGGCACTTCTCGCGTACCTCGTGTCTCGCTTCACGTCCTTGCGCCTGGATCTGTACGGGTCTTGGCTGGTGGCGGGACTCATAGCCGTGCTGTTCGTGACGTACTGGGGTTACTACATCTTCGGCGAAGTCGTTCGCAACGGACGCACCCCCGGCAAGCGCATCTTGCGCATCCGCGTGGTCCGAGAGGATGGCAGCCGAGTGCGAGTGCTGGATTCGGTCGTGAGAAACATCATTCGGAGCATCGATGTCATGCCGGGTAGCTACGCGGTCGGCGTCATCTCGATGGTGCTCTCTCGTACATCTCAGCGCCTCGGGGATATGGCGGCCGGAACCGTAGTCATCGCCGATGAGCCCCCCGCGCGGCTCCCTGTTGCAGGTGGACACGCCGAGGAGCTCCAGGGAATCGTGGCCGAGTTCCTCGAAAGGCGAGGCGGGCTGTCTCCGGATGGCCGCTGGCAGGTGGCCGTCCAGGTGCTTGCGGCCTACGGCGAGGTCCCGCAAACGGGGTGGGATGAGCCGATCGTGGCCGGCCGCCTCGTGCAGCTCTCAGGTGTCGAGGTACCGGCTACTTGACGCCATAGCGTCCCACAGCTACCGTTAACCGCCAATCAAAGGAAGTTAACGGAGGCCCGATGAACCAGTCCGCAGTCGTATCCCGTCCTCGTGGAGTGACTCGTTCCAGAGTCACCAGTGCCCTGGTCGCTGCCCTGCTTGCGGCATCCGCATTCGTGACCATCCCGATCGGCACGGTCCCGCTCACGCTCCAGGTCTTTGTCGTGGTGCTCGCGGCCCTTCTGCTTGAGCCCTTTGCAGCTGCAGCCGCAGTCGGCATGTATCTGATCTTGGGCGCCATCGGCCTTCCCGTCTTCTCGGGGATGAAGGGCGGGTTCGGCGTGCTTATGGGCCCGACCGGCGGATACCTGGTGGGCTTTCTCGTGGGCGCAGTGGTGGCATCGATCATCAGAACGCGCTTGGCCTCGCGTGGAGTGCCGCTGGCAGATGCGCTTGCAGCCGCCGCCTGCATCCTGGTCATCTACGTGATCGGCTGGTTCCAGCTTCACGTGGTCACCGGATTGGGTTGGGGGGCTGCATTTGCGGCGGGAGTCGCGCCGTTCGTGTTGATCGACATCGCCAAGGCGGTAGTCGCGATAGGCGTGGCCGGAGCTTTGCGCCGCGCGGGAGTAATCGAAGCAACCTAAAGCCCATATTCGCGGACCCACTCCCGCTTTCGACTGTCACGTGTCCGAGCCTCACCGTATAGTGGGCTGTGACATCTCGTGCCACCGTCTTGCGGGGGGACCCATTGGCTCGCGCGTTCACGTTCATCCATACCGCCGATCTTCATCTTGACGCACCGTTTGCGGGCATCGATGCCGCCGATCCACGGGTTCGCGAAGTGCTCGTGGACTCAACGTACGCCGCACTCGATCGGATCGTTTCGGTCGCGGTGGAGCGCGGCGTCGACTTCGTCCTCATCGCCGGCGACGCCTACAACAGCCGCGACAAGTCATTGCGCGCACAGCTGCGCTTCAAAGCGGCGTGCGAGCGCCTCTCCTCGGCAGGTGTGCCCGTGTTCATCGCACAGGGCAATCACGACCCGGCCGACGGATGGACCGCGAATCTGACCTTCCCGCAAAGCGTGCGGTACTTCGCAACCGACTCCGTCGAGCGCATCGAGGTGCTCGACCCTGAGTCCGGCGAGCCGCTTTGCGCGCTTTATGGCCGCGGATACGCCACCGGACCCACCAAGCTGAACCTCGCCCGTGGTTTCAAGCGTGAGTCTGCCGACGAGAACGCGGTGGCCGTGCTGCACGCCAACGTGGGTGGGCAGGAGGGCTACGAGTCCTACGCGCCATGCACGATGGACGATCTGCGCGCCGCCGGCATGGACTACTGGGCGCTCGGGCACATCCACAAACCGAGCGAGCTGTCCGACTCGCCGCGCGTGCGCTACGCGGGAAGCCCTCAGGGCCTCAATCCGAAAGAGGACGGCCCGCACGGGTGCTGGCTGGTGACGATGGAGCGAGGCGCGATACTCGCCGAGGAGTTCGTCGAGACGTCGGCCGTGCGCTGGGCGCGATCGACGCTGGATGTGAGCGGCCTCGACTCGCTTGAGGCGGTGCACACCGCTATTCGCGAGCAGTGCTCGCTTGCGCGCGCCGGGGCCGATGGTCGGCCGTCGGTCCTGCGCCTTGAGCTCTCGGGTCGTACCGAGGTGCATGCCGAGCTGGCTCGTGGGGCGAGCTTCTCCGAGCTGGTGACCGAGATTCGCGACGAACAGATGGGGGAGAGCCCTTGGCTGTGGGTGGACCGCATTCGCGACACCACTCGCGGCGTGCTCGATATCGAGTTCCTCTCAGGGGTCGAGGACTTCACCGGAGACCTCGTGAGGATCGCCGCGGAGGCGATCGGGGATTGTGAGCTGTCCGCAGCGTTGCTCGCCGAAGCCCTTGCGGGCGTCGACTCGGCGTTCGGCGCCCGTGATCGTGATGCGGCATCGCTGATCGAGCAGGCGCGAGACGTGTGTCTCGATCGGCTCATCGGAGGTGATGACCGATGAGACTCAGTCGTATCATCGCCGAGCGATTCGGCTCGCTTCGGTCCGCCACCCTGGGGCCGCTTGGTGACGGACTCACGGTCGTCTTGGGTCCCAACGAGGCAGGCAAAACGAGCTTCACCACGCTCGTCCGCTATGTGCTTTACGGCTATCCGACCAAGCGCGACGCCGAGCCGGACTACGAGTGTGATGCTGGCAAGCGCCTTGGACGGCTTGTTTTCAGCGACGGCGACAGTCAGTGGGCGCTCGAGAGGGCGGAAGGCACGCACGGCGGTCAACTTGCCGTCAGCACTCTTGCCGGACCGGACCGGCACGAGCTGCTCTCAGAAGTCACGCGAGGCGTGAGCCGCGATTCGTTTCGGGTCGTGTTCGGCTTCGGCCTTGATGAGATGGTTCAGATCGAGGCCGGCCGAGGAGCGGGCATGGATATCCTGTCCAAGCTCTACGCCGCCAAAGTCGGATTGGAGGTCAGCCCCTCGGATGTCCGCGCTGGGCTGGAATCTGAAGCCTCCGAGCTGTGGCGCCCGAGCGGTCGCAATCCCGAACTGAACGCACTCAAGGCAAAGATCACCGAGGTCAAGCGGCAGATCACCGATCTCGAGTCACAGGCGTCCAGATTCGCACAGGATCAAGAGCGACTGACCGAGATCGGTGAGCAGCTCGAATCCGCGCGCGCGAATCGTGAAGCGGCCACGTTGCGGGCACAGGAGCTGGGAACGGCGGCGCAGAAGCTCACCGATCTTGAGACCAGGATCGCCGAGGCGACCGAGCAGGCACACCTGGCGAGACAAGATGCATCCGCAGATGACCGGAAGCGCGCCGCGATCTTGGTCGACGAGCGACTGCTCGCGGTTGCGGCGGAGCTAGGCGAGGTCTTGAGCGAATCATCCGGCTTTCGCGAGCGGCTTCGTCGTGCGAGCGAGCAGGAGCTTGAGATATCGTCCCTTCGCGCTCGGGCTGCGCTGAAACTCACCGAAGCCGCGGTTGAGGCGTCCGACGCTGACGCAGCGGATCTTGGACCCGAGACCACGGCCGGCCTCGAGCGCTGGAAGACACGCCTGGTCGGGCTCGAGTCGCAAGCGGCGATGAGCCGACGGGCCGCTGATGCTGCAAAGGACGCTACTGAGCCTGCAGGGTCTCAGTCCGACAAGGCTCGGCGTGCCACATCCGGTTCGCGTCTGTGGGCACCTGGCGCGCTCTTGGTGGCGTTGGGACTCGTGATCGTCGTGGTTGCCGGAGTCGCGGCCGATCTGGTCCAGGCGGTGCTTGGGCTGCTCGTCACCGGTACGGGCGTCGCGCTGCTGGTTCGCGTGTTGCATCCGCAAACCTCCGCTTCGTCTGCTCTGTCCAATGAACGGATCACGGGGCAGGTCGGGGCCACCGAACTTGCGGCGAAGCGGGACGCGGCTGAGTTGCTGCAGGCATCCGACGAATGGCGAACCTGGCTTTCGGCTCGCGGCTTGGGCCATGCCGGTGACGATCCAACTGCGGCGTCATTGCTCCTTGGGAGTCTCAAGGAGTACCGCGCTCTTGTGGCCGACGCAGATCGGGTCGCTGTGGCGCGAGAGCAGGAGTTGGCAGCATGTGCAGCCTATCGTGCACAGTTGGCGTCGTTGACCGAGCACGTCACTCCGGCATTATCCGGCGTCGAATTCGAAGATATCCCGGTGCAGGCAGCGCGTTTGAGCCAGGACCTACAGGCGGCTCGTGCGGCCGATGTCGCGCGCCGAGAACTGAGCACCCGTATCGCGAGCCATGAATCCACGGCCTCGCAGGCAGACGCGCGGCTTGCGCTCGCGACCCAGGATCGATCGTCGCTCCTGGATCGGCTCGGACTCGCCGCTTCAGACGCCGCTCTTGTGGCCGCCGAAGCGGCACGTGCCAATGAGTCCGCACGTGCGGCCACTGAGGCGTTCGACGGAATCGCTTCTGAGCATACGGCGTTAGCGACTCGGCTGGACAACGAGGGCAGAGACAGCGCGATGGCGACACTGCGTCTCGAGCTGTCCGGACTGCATGAGCGTCGCGATTCAGCGCTGGAGCGCTACGCAGTGTTGGCTCTGGCTGAGAAGCTGATGGCGCACACACAGGCATTCACCGAGCAGGCGCGCCAGCCACAGGTTGTGCGCCGGGCCAGTGAGCTGTTCGAGTCGATCACAGAGGGGCGCTACGTCAGCGTGAGCGTTCCGTCAGATGGCGGGGAGTTCATCGTGTTCGATCCCGACTCGCGGCCGCGCCCGAGTTCCGAGCTGTCCACGGGAACAGCACAGCAGCTCTATCTGGCTTTGCGCATAGCGCTGATCGAGACTCTGGATGAAGTGGGCCCGGGTCTGCCTGTTCTCATGGACGATGTGCTGGTGAACTTCGACCCCGAGCGCAAGCGAGGGGCCGCGCAGGCTATTCGCCATCTCGCGGCCCATCGCCAAGTCGTTTTGTTCACATGTCATCCCGAGACCGCGCGACTCATGCAGGAAGTCGCGCCGGATCACACGCAGCTGGCACTCGAGCGCTGCTAGGGCTGATCGAGTTGTGCGACTCGCCGCGCCCTGCGCTCGGCGGCGTTGCGCTCGAACAGCTCGCTCCAGTCGATCCGTGCGGTCGAGTACATGAAGTATGCGAGGGTCAGCACGGCACCGATGGTGACGGCCAGGCCAGTGAACCCTTCGAAGAAGAAGCTGAAGCTGAATAGGACCAGGAACACAAACTGACCCACGGCTGCGGCGAGGACCGTTCTTCGGTCAGGGACCGCAGCGCTCAGGTAGGCCACGCACAACCCGACCGAAACCGTCGAAGCTATCGCGAACGCGAGCCCGAGATCGATCCGGTCCACGAGGTACGCGAACAGCAGGTGGAACGCGAAGAACCCGGCTGCCAGAAATGCGAAGTTCATCGGATGGATGTCGATCTTGCGCGTGGCGCTGACAAGTATCAGGGACGCGAAGTAGAACATGAGTGACACGGGGGCAAAGAACGACACCCTGGAAGCCACAGGCCCGGGGTTGATGGGCTTTGGCATCGTGATCGCGATCGGGCGGCCGCTCACAAGGCTGTCGTAATCCCAGGACAAGGTGGACCCGTCAGCCGAGGCCTCTTTTCCGGTGGGGGAGACGGCGTCGGCCGGGAAATCGTACCCCTGAAAGTCAGTGCTCATCGTAAGCGAGAAGTCGTCTATGACTCCGACGCCCTCGGTGGCCACGTATCGCCACTCGTCCAGTCCTTGGGTGCGATATCCGGTCGCCACCGAAGCGGTTGCCCCGGGATCGATCGTGAACTGTGCGACTGCCGCGCCGTTGACGTAAGTGACTGGCAGGTTCTTGCCGTCAACCGAGACCGCGAATCCGTCATAGACCCCGTTGGGTGACGGAAAGGCGAGTTGCATAGTGACCGCTGTACTCTCTTTCGAGGCGTTCCGCACTCCATAGGCGCCCGCGAAATCAACGCCGTACGTCGAGTACCAAAGTAGCCCACGGCGACGCTGGTCCAGCTTGAACTTCGCATCGATGTCGCTCGACACGACAGGGATGACGTTCTTGCCCGAGCGAAAGACGGGCGCGCTTTGGGTCTGTGGCTCTCCCCATAAACTGCCGACCTGCTCCCAGCCGCCTTGGCCGGTGTCGTCGGTCCGATACTGGACCGTTCCACCCAGCACCACCCATCCGAATGCCGCGGCCATGAAGATCACAAAGATCGCGAATAGCCTGAGTCCCGTCACCAGTGCCTCCTCTTTGGTTGACGCGCCCGTTCATCTGGACGCGCGAGGCTCAGTATGCGCGCTCAGAAGAGGCAAAAGGTGGCATTGGGGAGACGAGGAGATTACAGCCCGGTGCGTTGCGGCAACAGTTCGGTTGCAAGCCTGAAAGCGTACATGATTCCTCGGCGGTGATTCCGGGCTTTGGGGCCTAGCCCCTGAGCGCGGGCAGGTACACCGTGAAGACCGTGCCGCCTTCGGGTCGGTTCGCGACTTCGATGCGCCCGGCGTGGCGTTCGATGATCGCGCGAACGATCGCCAGCCCAAGGCCAGCGCCGCCCTTGGCGCGCTCGCGGCTCGGTTCGGCCCGATAGAACCGATCGAATATACGCGCGAGATCTTCCTCGGCGATTCCGGGACCTTCGTCCATGATCGAAATCGTCGCCCAGTCGCCTTCATGCGCGAGTGCCACGGTGATCGTCCCACCCTGATTCATTACGCGCAACGCATTGTCCAGCAGATTCGCCACGACCTGTTGGAGTCTGTCGGGATCGCCAAGCACGGCCGGTGCCGTGCCGGTCACCCGCAGTTCGACGCCGCGTCCTTCGGCCAGATGCTCCATGGCTCCGGCAGCGCGTTGCGACACCTCGAGAGGGTCGACGCGCCTGATGGGTAGTTCACCTGTGGCGCCGTCGATGCGCTGAAGGGTGAGCAGGTCGTCGGCAAGACGCGCGAGGCGATCGGCTTCACGAACGATCGTGCCTAGGAAGCGCTGGGCGTCGGCGGGTGGTACGTCTCCGTCAGCGAGTGTCTCGGCCATGCCGCGGATTGCGGTGAGGGGGCTTCGCAGCTCGTGGGACACGTCGGAGACGAACTGCGACTTGCGGCGCTCCTCGGCCTTGAGTTCGTCTAACGCGCGCTGTACCTCATCGGCCATCTGGTTGAACGCCTGGGCGACCGAGCGAGTCTCGCGAGAGCCGCTCGGGCGCACTCTGGCCGAATGGTCCCCGCCCGCGAACGCGACGGCCCCGGCTTCGAGCCGTCGCAGGGGACTCGAGAGCCACCGCGCCAGAAGCTCGGCGACAATCAGCGTGAAGGCGGCGAACAGGAGCACAAGGCCCGTCAGTCGGATACGGTAGTCGCTCACCAGAGTCATGATCGAGAAGGTGTTCGCGGCAGAGCTTGCAGCTCCTATGATTCTGCCGTCCGCGCCTCGTATCGGCGCGGCCACGAACAGGGCGAGCCTGCCGGTGCCGGTGATGCGGGAGTCTGCGCCGTACTCGTCGCGCAGCGCCTCGGCGATCTCCTCGCGCCCGGAGAAGTCCTGGCCAAGCGCCCGTCCGGCCGAGTCAGCGATCACGATGCCGTTGCCATCAACGATGCGCAGCCAGGAGTTGCCCGGGAGTTCGAGGCCGGATAGGGCTTCGCTCAGTGCATCGCTATCGCGCATACCGTTGGTCTCGGCCAGAACGGCGGCAAGCTTCGCTTCGCTGCCGAGCCTCTCCTCGAGCTTTCGCAGGCCGTAACTCTCAAGCTCGCTCAGGAAGTACCACGACAGCACGCCGGCGGATAGCACGGCTACGATGAGCAGCGAAACCAGAAGTCGGGTGCGGATGGATGTGGGCACGTCGGGGCTCCTCGGCGGGTGGCTCTAGGCCTGGATCCGGTAGCCGTACCCTCGTACGGTCTCGACGACCGCCGGGCTCACGCCAGCCGCTTCGAGCTTGTCGCGCAGGCGCTTCACGTGGGTGTCGACCGTCTTAGTCTCGACCAGAAACTCCCAACCCCATGCCTGCTTGAGCAGTTGCTCGCGTGTGAGTACCTTGCCCGGATAGCGCATGAGTGTGGCGAGCAACTCGAACTCGCGAGGCGTCAGGTCGATGAGGGTTTGGCTGAACGTCGCTTCGTGGGAGCTTTCGTCCAAAACGATGCCGGCAGCCTCCAGGCGTTCTCCCGCTATGCTCGCGCCGTCGCTCGAGCGGTTGCCGCCCGTGCGTCGAAGCAGCGCCTTCACGCGCGCCTGAAGCTCGCGAATTCCGAAGGGCTTGGCGAGATAGTCGTCGCCGCCCAGCTCAAGACCCACAACCTTGTCCAGTTCGGTATCTCGTGCGGACAAAAACAGTAGCGGTACCTCGGAGTGAGCGCGGATCTTGCGGCACACCTCGTATCCGTCGGTGCCCGGAAGCATGATGTCGAGGATGACCAGATCGAAGGGGTTGGCGTCAGCGAGCTTCACTGCCTGGTCGCCATCGGTGGCCGTGGTGACCTCGTAGCCTTCTTTGCGCAGGTTGTATGAGACGAACTCGAGAATCGCCTCTTCGTCGTCGACCACGAGTATCTGTGGAGTTGCGGTCGTCATAGGGCGCCTTTCGTTCGGGCCTCGCACGTTCGGGCCGCGCATGTGCATCGACCGCCGCGTGTATGGTTCGGTCATTGAGCGCGGAACCAGCCTGCGCCGATGGTATACCATGCCCCTTACGCGTCGGATTCGGCGTTACCGTGTCGTCATGTGCTCGCATATGCGAGTCATGCGCGCCACGCGGCATGGGACCCGCATGAAGGCGGGCCTGGGACCGGGAGGTAGAGAGATGATTCTCGCTGTTGATGTCGGCAACACCCAAACAGTGCTTGGACTGTTTCGCGAGGGGGCACTCGACACGCATTGGCGCATCTCGTCGAACCCCGCACTCACCTCAGACGAACTACGGGTCAAGATAGGTGGGCTTCTCCAGGCTTCCGGGTGGGAGTGGAGCCAGGTCGAGCGCGTCGTCATCTCGAGCGTCGTCCCGCGGCTCACGAGCGCGTACGAGGAACTCTCGCAGCAGGCGACCGGACAGGCCCCGATGGTCGTGGGTCCGGGACTCAAGACCGGCATGGCCATCAAGTACGGCAATCCGCACGAGGTGGGTGCCGACCGCATCGTGAACGGAATCGCCGCGTTCGAACAGCACGGCGGCCCGGTGGTCATCGTGGACTTCGGCACCGCTACCACGATCGACGTGGTGGACGCATCCGGCGCATACCTCGGCGGGGCGATCGCGCCTGGGCTCGAGACGAGCGCTGAGGCCCTCTTCTCTAAGGCGGCGCGCCTATCCAAGGTCGATCTCGATCCTCCCGAGCGAGCGATAGGTCAGAGCACTCGCGAGAGCGTTCAGGCCGGTCTGCTCCTCGGCCAGGCATGCATGATCGACGGACTCGTGCGCCGTGTATGGGACGAGCTCGGCACGCATACACCTGTCGTTATGACCGGCGGCTTGGCAACGTTGATGGCACCGCTGTGCGAGACGACTACGGCGGTGGATCCCGACCTCACGCTCAAGGGCCTCATCCTCATCTACGATCGCAACATCTAGTCGACGCGCCTAGCGCACCTCCTTAGCGCTACACTGTGCACACATCTGTACACAGCAACTACCGAAACGAGATCGATCCGAGTCGGCTGGGGGGTGAACGTGAGGTTCTTTCGCATAGGTGACAAGGTCGTGAGCCGCGACAAGCTCGTCGACGAGATCACGGCCATCCTCGCCGAGCGCGAGGCCGGCGCCACTCAAGAGGAGACCGCCAAGCGACACAGTGTTCAGCGCTCGTTCGTCTCCTTCCTCGAGACCCTAGGCGAGATTCGCCGAGGAGCCCGCGTGGCCCTCATCGGTTTTCCCATCGCCAACTGCGGCGAGGTTCAGGCGTTAGCCGAGAAGCACGCGCTGGACTTCGTCCTGGTGTTCAGCCAGGCGGAGCGCGAAGGCATCGAGAGTGAGTCTGCAACCGAGGTTTTCAACTCGTTGCTCGACACGCTGGCCACCTTGCGCGACTACGACGTGCTCGTGATGCTCGCGAGCGACCTGCGCATCAAGACCATCGAGAAGATCCTCGGCCGAGAAGTCGTCGGCCTGCCACTAGGCCAGTCTCCATTACGCGAAGACATCATCGTGGACGTCGAGCAGCTCGACGCCGTGCTCGAAGGCGTGATGGCTGCGTCCACGGAGGACACAGTAAGAGGTCGGATGGGTACCGCGCTTCGCGAGGCTGCCGATGAGATCGCAGGGCGCTGGAGCGCCAGTTCCGGGAGGTGGACGTCATCAAGGAAGTCGTGAGTGTCTCGATCGGCTCGTCGGCTCGTGACCATTCTGTCGAGATCGAGCTGCTAGGCGAGATGTTTCGCATCTCCCGCCGCGGTACCGACGGTGATCTGGCCCGGGCAGAGGCGTTGTTCGCCGAGCTTGATGGCACCATCGACGCGTTCGGTATGGGCGGCATCGACCTGTACCTGCGCGCCGCGGGCAAGAACTACTACTTCCGGGAGGCCAAGAAGCTCGTCCGAGGCGTCTCCAAGACCCCGGTCCTGGACGGCAGCGGCCTTAAGGGCGCCGTCGAGGCGAGCGTGGTCACCTACATGCACGACGATCTGGGCCTGCAGCTGCGAGGCAAGCGCGTGCTCATGACCTCCGCGGTCGATCGCTGGGGCATGACCGAGGGCTTGCGCGACGCCGGATGCGAGATGGTGTACGCAGACCTCATGTACGGCCTCGACATACCGATCGCCATTCGCAGCTGGAGCACCTTGCGAGTCGTGGTCAAGATGCTCATGCCGGTCGTACGCCTCATGCCCTTCTCGGTCCTTTACCCGGTCGGCGCAGAGCAGGACAAGGCGCCCAAACGCAACGAGCGCGTCGAATCCCTCTACCAGTGGGCGGACATCATCGCCGGCGACTGGCAGTACGTGAAGAAGTACATGCCGATGGACATGCGCGGCAAATGGATCGTGACCAACACGACCACTCCGGCCGATGTGGAGCTGGCGCGCGAACGCGGGGTCGAGCTCATGGTCACCAGCACGCCGCGCCTCGAGGGCCGTTCGTTTGGCACCAACGTCATCGAAGCGACCATGGTCGCGCTCAAAGGCGCCTCCGGAGAACTACCTGCCGAGGAGTACAAGCGCCTGCTCAAAGAGGTCGGCTTCGCGCCGGACGTCTTGTGGTTGCAGCGTTCCGAACAGTAGGTTCGCCATCTTGGCCTGAATCGGCAAGGCGTTTGCTCTTGAGAGTGCTCAGGGAGCGGTCCGACAGCATTGTCGGGTTCGACCTCCGATGGTACTATCTCAACTGTTCAGGCAAGTAGGCTGCAGAGCGCTGGCGTGGGTCCCGACCGGTTACGGTCTTCACTCATCTCGCCCTTCGGCTATACATGTGCGATTTGTGCGAAGGAGAGTGTTCTGTGAACAAACGGGCACGTAATCGCCTCATCGGCGTGACCGCGATCATTCTGATCGCTGTGGCTGCCATCCTCCAAGGAGCTGGCTCCAAGGACGGTGCGTACTCTCGGACCGTGACCGAGGTCGCCGGCAAATCCAATCTGGCCGGCGAGCGAATCCGCGTAAGCGGAGAAGTCGTCGAGGGGTCTTGGGACCGCAAGTCCAACCCGATGCGTTTCACGATCCGGGACGAGAAGTCCAAGCCCGGAGCTCCTACCATCCAAGTCGAGTACACCGGCGGTGTGCCATCGACGTTCGGTGACGGGGTAGTGGCTATCGTGACCGGTGAGTTGTCGAGTGGTGCTGATCTCATCGTGACCGATGACATGATCACCAAGTGCCCCTCCAAGTACACATCCGCAACAGAGGCCCTCACCGTGAGTGGACTGCTGGGTGCAGGAGATGGCGTTATCGGCAAACCCAGTCAGGTGACCGGCTACATCGTAGCGGGCAGCATCGAGCCTGTTACCGCACCGTTCCGATTCAAGATCATGGACAAGGATGGGACCTCTGAGCTTCCCGTGTTCTGGGAAGGTGCGTTGCCTCAAGGTATGAATGATGGCATGCAGGTCGTCCTCGGAGGAGAACTTGGAGCTGACGGTGTCTACGCGGCCATCTCAGTTGCACTCGCAGAATCCGAGAAGAAA
>JAHIQC010000228.1 GCA_018902765.1 Actinomycetota bacterium
AGACACCCCGATCTCGATACATGTCATCTCAGACTCGCTAGGCGAGACGGCCGATCTGGTTGCTCGTGCCGCAGAGGCGCAGTTCGAGCCGGACAAGTTCCGCATCGAGCGACTTCCCAAGGTCACGTCGCCCGAACAGCTTCACGAGCTGGTGAGTTCGCACTGCGGACGCTACTGCCTGTTCTTCTACACGCTCGTTAACCGCGAGCTGTGTGCGGAGATGGAGCGTCTCTGTGAGGGCGGCATCAACGGGGTCGACCTGTTGACCCCGGCAGTCGAGATGCTCTCAACGGCCACCGGATACCTGCCCGCCGGTGAGGCCGGCGCCATGAGGCGGACCGACCAGGAATACTTCGATCGCATCGAGGCCATGGAGTTCGCCGTCAAGCACGATGACGGACGCAACATCGAAGGGTTCAAGGACGCCGATATCGTGCTCATCGGCGTTTCGCGCTCCAGCAAGACCCCGCTTGCGATGTATTTGGCGTTCAAGGGATGGCGAGTGGCCAATCTGCCTCTGGCACCCGAGATGATACCTCCGCCTGAGCTGTTCGAGCTCGATCCACGCAAGGTGTTTGGGCTGGTCACGAACGCGGAGATCCTGCACGAGATCCGCACCGAGCGCATGAAGGAGCTGGGCGGATACGTCCACGGCTATGCCGAGCGCGAGGCCATCGAAACCGACTTGGAAGAGGCTCGCGCTCTCATGCGTCGAATCGGATGTTTAGTGGTCAACACCGGAGGGCGAGCCGTCGAAGAGGCGGCTCAGGAGATCATCCGGCATGTTCATGGCGGGTTGAACACCCGAGACTGAGTCTACTTCGCGCACCCGCAGGCGCGGGCTGTGCGTTAGAATGCGTGTCACCGGCCCCGGACGAGTGAGGGAGATGGAGTTGTCTGACGTTAAGCGCGTGTACGCTTTCGGTGGAGGGCGCACCGAGGGCAACAAGGATATGAAGTTCATCCTTGGTGGCAAGGGCGCCAACTTGGCGGAGATGGCCAACATGGGCCTTCCTGTGCCTCCGGGATTCACGATCAGCTGCCAGGCGTGCATGGAGTATTACCACTCCACACCCCCCGGTTTCCCCGCTGGCCTTGCCGAGGAGATGGCGACCTACGTAGCCGAGCTCGAAGGCAAGATGGGCAAGACACTGGGCGATCCTAACGATCCGCTTCTGGTCTCAGTGCGCTCCGGATCCCCGTTCTCGATGCCCGGCATGATGGACACTGTGCTGAACCTGGGGTTGAACGACGTTTCGATCCAGGGCCTCATCGCTCAGACCAACAACGAGCGTTTCGCTTGGGACAGCTATCGCCGCTTCATCCAGATGTTCTCCAAGGTCGTCCTGGACGCCGAGGGAGACCTGTTTGAGAACGCCATCACCAAGATGAAGCTCGACCGTAACGTCAAGGACGACACTGAGCTTTCAGCCGCCGACATGCGCCAGCTGGTAGGTGACTTCAAGGCCATCGTCGCCGAGCACATCCCGGCCTCTGAGTATCCTGAGCTCGCCGTTGACGGCAAGGTCGTGTTCCCCCAAGAGGCCTCACAGCAGCTGCGCTTGGCTATCGAGGCCGTGTTCAAGTCGTGGAACAACCGTCGTGCGATCGACTATCGCAAGATGGAAAGGATCCCCGACGACCTGGGTACTGCCGTCAACGTGCAGTCGATGGTCTTTGGCAACAAGGGCGAAGGCTCGGCCACAGGCGTCGCATTCACGCGCAACCCCGCCGACGGCACGAACGAGTACTACGGCGACTTCCTCACCAACGCACAGGGCGAGGACGTCGTGGCCGGTATCCGAGTCACCGAGCAGCTCGCTGATCTGGCATCCGTGCTGCCCGAGGCCGGCAAGGAGCTCTACGAGGTCTTTGAGACCCTCGAGCAGGCCTATCGCGACATGTGTGACATCGAGTTCACCATCGAGCAGGGCAAGCTGTGGATGCTCCAGACCCGCGTGGGCAAGCGTACCGCTCGCGCGGCGCTCAAGATCGCGGTCGACATGGTGGCCGAAGGCATGATCGGACGCGAAGAGGCCGTGTTGCGCATCGATCCCGCGCAGCTCGATCAGCTTTTGCACCCGCAGTTCGACGTCACCGCCACCTACGACGTGGTCGCCAAGGGCCTGAACGCCTCTCCCGGCGCTGCTGTAGGCGAGGTCGTCTTCTCGGCTGATGACGCCGAGGCAGCCGCCCTCGAGGGCCGCAAGACCATCCTCGTTCGCTGGGAGACCACTCCTGACGACCTGCACGGCATGGTAGCTGCCCAGGGCATTCTCACCTCGCACGGCGGCAAGACGAGCCATGCGGCCGTTGTTGCCCGCGGCATGGGCAAGCCTTGCGTCTGCGGCGCTGAGAAACTTCGCATCGATGCGGCGGCCAAGGTCGCGCGCATCGAAGGCTCGACCGTAGAGCTGCACGAGGGAGACATCATCTCCATCGACGGCACCACGGGCATCGTAGTTCTCGGAGCTGTGGATCTTGTTGAGCCCGAGGTGTCGGGAGACTTCGACACGATCCTGTCGTGGGCCGACGAGTTTCGCACGATGGGCGTACGCGCCAACGCTGATACCCCCGATGACGCCGTGCTCGGACGCAAGTTCGGAGCCGCCGGCATCGGTCTTTGCCGCACGGAGCACATGTTCCTAGGCGAGCGCAAAGACATCATCCAGCGTTTCGTGCTTGCTGATGACGAGTCGACCCGCAGAGCCGCCCTCGACGAGCTGCTCGAGGCCCAGGTCGGCGATTACCTCGGGATCTTCGAGGCCATGGACGGCCTGCCCGTCACCGTGCGCCTGCTCGATCCGCCGCTACATGAGTTCCTCGACTCGCCTCGCGAGCTCGAGATCGAGATCGTGCGCGCCGAGTGTTCAGGCGTATCTGCCGAGGAGCTTGCTCCCAAGCGTCGCCTTCTCGCGCAGATCGACGCGATGGCCGAGATGAACCCGATGCTCGGTTTGCGTGGTTGCCGCCTTGGCATCATGCACCCGGAGCTTTACGCGATGCAGGTTCGTGCGATCACGCTCGCCGCGTGCGAGCTCAAGAAGGCCGGCAAGGATCCGCGACCCGAGATCATGATCCCACTCGTTTCACTCAAGGCCGAGCTCGAGATGCTGAGGGCCGAAAGCGAGTCTGTCCTGGCTGCGGTCAAGGCAGAGTGCGGCATGGAGATCGACATCCCGATCGGCACGATGATCGAGTTGCCGCGCGCCGCGATCATGGCTGACAAGATCGGCGAGGTCGCCGATTTCTTCTCATTCGGCACGAACGACCTTACGCAGACCACGTTCGGCTTCTCTCGTGACGACATCGAGTCCAAGTTCCTGCCTCGGTACCTCGAGCGCAAGGTGATGGCACGCAACCCCTTCGAGACTGTCGACGAGGGTGTCGCCAAGATGGTCGAGCTCGGCTGTAAGGGTGGGCGTACTGCCAATCCCAAGATCAAGCTGGGCGTATGTGGTGAGCACGGGGGAGACCCCGAGTCCGTCAAGGTCTTCTTCGGTATCGGGCTGGACTACGTGTCCTGCTCGCCGTACCGAATCCCGCTGGCACGCCTTGCAGCGGCTCAGGCCAAGCTCGCGGAGTCCGCAGCGAAGTCCGACAACAGGTAGAGTCGCGAGTGGGGCGCTCCGGGAGACCGGGGTGCCCCACACGATGCGCGGGGGCGTGCATGGGGAGAACCAAGCTCTTCCAAGCACCACGATCACCCCTTATCGGGGGGCATTCCCGCATGGCCCGACCCCTGTGGGCCGATTGGGTATCGGCGATCGCGGCTGCCTTCAGTCTCGTGTTCGTGTGCGAGGCGGTCTACAGCCTCTATACGGGCTCCAGCGCTGTCGAGGCGCTGACCGGAGCGGTCGGCGGGTCCCTAGTGGCCCTGCAACTGGCGATACCCCTGACTTGGCTCGGCGTATGGTTGGCTCGAAGCATGGGCTGGCGCAAGGCCTGGATCACCGGAGCGATCTTCGGCATGCTGGGCTACGCGATCCTGCTCGTATGGTTTGCGACGAGAAACTGATGAAGAGGCACTTCACACGATGAGCATCATCACCAGGGAACAATACGAGGCCGAGGAACACCTTCGCCTCTCGGAGCGCGCCGCGTTCGCTGACGCCACGACAGGTCGCGCCAGGCCGCTGCCTCTCGATCCGTACCGCACGGAGTTCCAACGCGATCGCGATCGGATCATCCACTGCAAGGCGTTTCGTCGTCTCTCGCACAAGACCCAGGTCTTCCTGGCGCCAGAGGGCGACCATTATCGAACTCGCCTCACGCACACGCTCGAGGTCGCGCAGATCGCTCGCTCTATCGCCCGCGCCCTGCGGCTCAACGAAGATCTCACCGAGGCCATCGCCTTGGGTCACGATCTGGGCCACACGCCCTTCGGGCACATCGGCGAAGAGGCCCTCACGCACTGCTTCAATGCGATTCGCGACCGCTATCCGGAGCTTCCGGACCACTATCATCACAACCTGCAGTCCCTGCGTGTGGTCGACGTGCTGGAGTACGAAGGCAAGGGCCTCAATCTGACCGAGGAAGTGCGTGACGGCATCGCGCATCACACCGGCGCGACCAAAGCTCGCACCCTGGAAGGCCAGGTAGTCGCCATCGCCGACAGGATCGCGTACATAAACCACGACATCGACGACGCGATTCGCGGCGGCGTGCTCACCGAAGACGAGTTGCCGCAAGGTGCGACAGATATCCTCGGCCATAATCATGGCGCGAGGATCTCCGCGATGGTGACCGATCTCATGGTTGCTTCCGACGGCGCAGAGAGCATAACTATGTCGCCGCCGGTATGGGACGCGATGATGGAACTGCGGCAGTGGCTGTTCGACAACGTCTATCTGTCGGGCAGAGCCAAGGCCGAGGAACCCAAGGCATTTGGGATCGTCCGGCAGTTGTTCGAGTACTACCTCGAGCATCCGGAGTCGCTGTCCGACGAGTTTCGGCCTGCAAAACCCGAGGATGTGCCTCAGTGCGTGACCGACTATGTCTCGGGCATGACGGATCGATTCGCGCTCAAGCAGTTCGATGCGCTCTTCGTTCCGAAGAATTGGATGTTCTGATTCGTTTCCGATTTGTTGCCGCATCACACAGCTTCACTTAGAATCACCCAAGCACCACCCCCTGGAACGGTACATGTTGAAGGAGAGGCACGTTCATGGCTGATTGGATTGTGTGGTTGGCACCTGCGTCTGCCGTTCTCGGCGTCGTTGTGGCCATCTACCTCGCAACTTGGGTCCTGAAGCAGGATCCGGGTACCGAGCAGATGCAGGAGATCTCCAAGGCTGTCCAAGTGGGCGCACTGGCATTTCTGCTGCGTGAGTATCGCGTCCTGGTTATCTTTGCGGCAGTAGTCGCCGTGATCATCGTCATAGTTCCGGCGATGCCCGCGATGACAGCAGTCGCGTTTCTGACAGGTGCACTTCTGTCAGCCGCTGCCGGTTACTTCGGCATGTACGTGGCCACTCGTGCCAACACCCGCACCGCTCAGGCTGCCACCAAGGGCATCGCCGGCGCGCTGCAGGTCGCTTTCCGCTCCGGTCTCACGATGGGCCTCACGGTCGCATCGTTCGGACTCGGCGGACTATCGCTGTGGGCGATTTTCCTTCTCCTGGGCGAGAAGCCGCAGCCCGAGGTCGTCAATGGTTTCGCGATGGGCGCTTCGAGCATCGCACTGTTCGCGCGTGTCGGTGGCGGCATCTACACCAAGGCCGCTGACGTAGGCGCAGACCTCGTCGGCAAGGTCGAAGCCGGTATCCCCGAGGACGATCCTCGCAACCCCGCCGTCATCGCCGACAACGTCGGAGACAACGTCGGTGACGTCGCGGGTATGGGCGCCGACCTGTTCGAGAGCTTCGTCGGCTCGATCCTGGCACCGATGGTTCTCGCAATCTCGCTTTGGGGTGCGACCGGCGGCATCAACCTGCGCTACGGTATCGTGGCCCCGCTCCTCATCGCCGCGTTCGGCATCGTGATGTCGATCGTCGGACTGTTCGCGGTCCGTGCGAAGGAGGGTGCGAACCTGCACAACGCACTCAACATGGGAACCTACGTGGCCGCTGGCCTCGAGGTGCTCGCCATGTTCTTCTTGTTCTGGCACTGGTCGACCCGCGAGGCCGATCCGGCCAAGCTGTGGTTCTTCGGCGCAGTTGTCGCCGGTCTTGCTGCCGGTATCGCGATCGGCAAGATCACCGAGTACTACTGCTCGGATCACTACGGCCCGGTCAAGCGGATCGCCGAGTCCAGTGAGACCGGTGCGGCAACCAACATCATCGCCGGTCTGGGTACCGGAATGATGTCGACCGCGCTTCCGATCCTTGTGGTCTGCGCGGGCATCATCGCTTCGTACACCATGGGTGGTCTGGCCGACATCAGTCCGAACTCCGGTATCTACGGCATCGGTCTTGCCGCTCTCGGTATGCTCTCGATCACCGCGATCACCGTCGGTGTCGACGCATACGGTCCTGTGGCTGACAACGCCGGTGGTATCGCGGAGATGGCCCACATGGGCGATGACATCCGCAAGATCACCGATAGCCTCGACTCGGTCGGCAACACCACGGCCGCCATCGCCAAGGGCTTTGCGATCGGTTCTGCCGGTCTGACCGCCCTGGCTTTGTTCGTCGCATTCAAGGAGTCGCTCATCGCAGGCGGCGTGCCGCTGAACATGGGTCTCGAGAACCCGTACATCATCGTCGGATTGTTCATCGGTGGCATGCTGCCGTTCTTGTTCGGCGCC
>JAHIQC010000017.1 GCA_018902765.1 Actinomycetota bacterium
ACCTTCGTTGACGGTTCTGGTCGCTACATGCGCCTGAAGGCCGAGCATAAGTTCAGCCCATTCGTGCTTTCGTACTTCGGATGCTACATACCTACGACATCTACCTTCTTTCGGGGGAGCCTGTTGGACGGCGGAGCACTTCGGATCAATGAGGAATACCACTACGTCATGGACTTTGAGCTGTTCATGCATCTGAGCAAATCGGGAGTTCGGTTTCATTGGCTGCCCCAAACGTTGGCCGCATTCCGCTGGCATGAGCAGAACAAGAGCCTGGATTCCGCAAAGAGGATTGCTGAGCGGATGCTGGTTCAGGACGCCTATTGTATTCGGCCAAAATCACTGATCGGTCGGCGCGTGGCGTACGCGCTGGCGAGAGTCATACATGTGGCCATGAAGTTCGCTAGTGGCTCGCTTGCGCGCCAGCGCAATTCGGCACAGCTAGAAGGTAAGTCGCTCCTGTGGTGGGATCGAGTGCGGTCATGAGGGCGGTTCCCGCTCACGTTGCAGCGTGCTTCAGCGCTTTGGAGCAAGCGGCTTTGCCCTACGCAGTCCTGCATCAGGCGCATCGTATTCCTGACTCCATTGATTCGGACATAGACATAGTAGTTGCCGACGGCAAGATGTCTGAGCTCACGGCCCTGCTACGACGCTTCGCCGAGGAGCAGGGGGGGGTATTGTGCCAAGTGATCAGGCACGAGACCACCGCTCGATATCATGTGCTGGCCCTTCCGGACGAGTTTGGGACTCCGGCATTCGTCAAGATTGATGCTTCAACTGACTTCCGGCGCGACGGTAGGGTTGTCTATACCTCGGACGAACTCTTCTCAGCAACAAGAGTAGTGGGCTGCGTCACCGCTGTGTCTGTGGGTGTCGAGTTTGCTGCCTATCTCGCTAAGCGCATTCTCAAGGAATCGATCGAGCGCTCTCAGTTTGATGCACTGAGTCAGTTGTGGGGCGAGGACCCTGCTGCATGTAGGTCGCAGTGTGCACACCTCTTCGGTCCCAAATCCCTTGAGTTGATTGCCAGCGTGTTTGATGTCCGAAACGCGCCGGTGCCGATGGATCGACTTCTTACACTTCGCGGAGCTGTGTTGCGCGGCGCGCTGGCTCGCCATCCAATAGGTGCTTTGACTGTCGCTGTGGGAAGGCCTGTGCGTCTCGCGGGTCGAATCATGCGTAGGACTGGATTCCAGGTCGCGGTACTCGGGCCTGACGGAGTCGGCAAGTCCACGCTGCTTGCGGGCTTGGGGCGGCTACTTGAGCCGACGGTACGTCGTGTTGAGATCCTGCACCTGCGCCCAGGCTTGTTGCCGGCACGCGGAGCCGGTGACGGTGGTTCATCGGTGCCCTACGCTAGGCCGGTTCTTGGTTACATGGCATCCATTCTCAAACTGGCCTACTTGCTGCTGGACTACTGTCTTGGCTACTGGCTGAGTCTGTGGCCGAAGCTTCTCGCGTCGACGCTGCTGCTTTGTGACCGCTACTATCTGGACGTTGTGGCGGATCCGCAGCGATACCGATATGGAGGTCCGTCGTGGCTGCCGGGTGCTGCAGCCGCTCTCGTGGCCGGACCGGATCTCTATGTAGTGCTTTCTGCTGATACCGACGAGGTGCAACTTCGCAAAGCTGAAGTCGGCCCCGAGATTACCTCATCCCAGAATGACGCCTACGCGCGCCTATCAGGGCGGACACACCCCGTTGAGCGTATTGACGCGTCGGGCTCGCCTCAGGCTGTGCTCAACCGGGTTTCGTGGTTGGTGTTGCGCAGTATGGCGAAGAGGGGGGTGAACAGGCGATGATTTCTGGCCCCGCATCCCTTCTGCCTCGTGGTACGCGCGTATATGCGTTGCCACCAAGGGGAGCATCCAGAATGGGGACAACGGCGAGCTCTGGAAGAGAGCGGTTTCTCGACGGTGCACTGTACCCTGCCTCGCGATTCTCGGCGAGATTGCTTCGAGCTGCATACCGAATACTGCTGGCCGTCGGGGCCGTGACGGTGAAGGAGGGGGCAGCGGACGACGAGGTTCAGGAAATCCTTGGGCGAGTGCTTGCTTTGGTCGGCGACTGCGAGCATTTCGTTGTGCTCATGGGGACGCCGGGCGCTGGATCCAAGGCGACCCTCGCGCTTCGGCAGAATCACGGGAATTCAATTGCATTCGCCAAGATAGCGTGGACACGGACTGCGCGTTCTTTGGTTCGTCACGAGGCGTCGATGCTACCAGTGGTAGGCGGCGATTTCGCGCCGCATCTTCTGGGTCACATTGAGAGTGAGTCTCTGTCGTGCATCGTATTGGCGCCGCTGACCGGATCTGCGGTCGGCCTGACCGCCTCGATCCCGCGGGAACTACTGAGTCGAGCGGCGCTCAATGTGGCGGCTAGTGCGCCGATTGGCGAGCACCCCTTCTTTCGGGCGCTGATGGTGGCTGATTGCGAGCTAGCAAGCCGCGCTGCCGGTTCTCTCGCTGGACGGGAGTTCTCTGTACTTCCGACGCACGGTGACGCAGCGCCGTGGAATTCGGTATGTGGTGCAGGCGGCGTAATCCGGATGTTCGATTGGGAATACGGACGGCGCGAGGGTCTGCCGCTGACGGATGTCGCTCATTGGAGCCTGCAAGTCTCCCATCTATCACTTCACTTGGTGCCGCTCGTGGCGCTCAGGCGCGCCGCACTTGAGCTGAAGCGTGAGACAGGGTTATCTGCTCTGGAGGTGGCCGGCATACTGGCGCTCACTGCGCTTGAAGTTGCTCTGCGGTTGGAGTCCGAGAGCGACCTGGAGCAGGCACGGTGGTGGCGCGAGTGTGCTGAGCATGCCGCTGCATGCGCTGAGGGAGAAGGGATATGAGAATTCTCGTTTCGGCATATGCGTGTGAGCCAGACAAGGGGTCTGAGCCCGGTGTCGGCTGGCATGTGGCAACCGGTTTGAGCGAACGGCATGACGTCTGGGTCCTGACGCGATCAAATAATCGGAGCGCCATCGAAGACGAGCTAGCAGTACGACCTCGACCACGACTCAGAGTGCTGTACCATGACTTGCCAGCATGGGTGTTGTCCATGAAGCGTGGGTTGCGTGGCGTGCAGCTCTACTACTACCTGTGGCAGCTTTCAGCGCGACGCTGTGTGCGTGCCGCTGTTGATGAGCACTCGATTCAGGTGTGTCATCATGCAACGTTTGCGAAATACTGGGGGCCAAGTGCGATCGCATGGTCGGGTGTGCCCTACGTAATGGGTCCTCTGGGCGGCGGGGACGTGGTGCCTAGGGGCCTAGAGAGTGTTCTTGCCGCCGAGGGTCGTGTTCTTGAGTTCCTGCGGACGTGTGCACGGCTGCTGGCTGAGAGGGATCCGTTTGTTAGAAGAGCCGTGCGCGGCGCATCGATATGCATCGGGGCGACTTCTGCAACCACGGATCGGCTGCGCGCCTTAGGCGCTCGTCAAACGGCCACATGGAATCAAGTGGGTGTGAACCCACAGGAGACACCTGCTCTGCCCGAGGCTGTCCAGGCGCGCATCAAGGTGGTCTGCGCGGGTCGGTTGGTGCCACTGAAGGCCGTGACGCTCGCGCTGGAAGCAATCGCGAAAGTGCCCTGTGCTGACCTTGAGGTGGTTGGTGACGGTCCAGAGAGGTCACGCCTTCAGGAGCGCACTTCGCAACTAGGGATTGCGGGCCGCGTTCGTTTCCTCGGTACGAAGTCCTATGGAGAAACTCTTGTGGCTATCAAGAGTGCCGACGTTCTCCTCCATCCGAGTCTTCATGACTCGGGGGGTATGGTCTGTGCAGAGGCGCTCAGTGTCGGTAGGCCTGTGGTTGCGCTTCGATGGGCTGGCCCCGCCCAGATCCTGGATGACACCTGCGGAATCCTCGTCAATCCCATGGGCGGAGCAAGCGTGGTTGCCTCGCGTCTTGCATCAGCCATTGCGGAGTTGGCGTCCGATCGCAGCAAGCTGCGCCAGTTTGGCGTCAACGGACTGGCCAGGGTTGAGTCAGAGCTGTCATGGCGGCGAAGGATCGATCGTCTTGAGGCCTACATGGACGATGCGATTGCGGGTGATTCGTGAAGGTCCTCATCGCCCATGTCAAGTACCGCCAAAGGGGCGGCGAAGACGCAGTGGTGGAGCGCGAGGAGCAGTTGCTGCGTGACTCGGGAATCGATGTCGCAACATTGATTCTTGATAGCACGCTCTTTGATGAGTTGCCACTTCTCGACAGAGTCGCCATTGCCCTCTCGCAAGGAAGCCACGAATTTGGGCGTTCAGCGATGCGCGCTGCAATCGGCCAGCATCGCCCTGACGTTGTGCACGCGCACAATCTGTTCCCACTCCTTGGCCCGGGGGCGCTGCTCGAGGCTGCGAGTTCGGGGTGTGCGACCGTGCACACTTGGCACAACTATCGGGCCTCCTGTTTGGCTGGCACGCACCTGCGCGGGGGCGAGATCTGCCGACTTTGTGATGTCACCCGGCGGGCGTCTGGGGTTGTTCGGGGGTGCTATCGCGGCTCACGTTTGCAGAGTCTCGCCTTCGATAGGGGAGTCAGGACTCAGATTGCAGCACTTGCAGCGGGTGTTCCTGACGCCGTGTTGTGCCTCACGGACTTTCAGCGTCGGTTCTACGCCAGTCAGGGTATACCTGCAGACAGGCTCCTTCTAAAGCCCAACAGCGTCGCGCGCGGCGCGCCAGGGCCATGGCCTGCTCGGGACGGCGCCGTCTTTGTCGGACGCTTGTCCCCCGAGAAGGGAATACTCGGGCTACTGAGGACGTGGCCGTTGGACGCGCCTCGCCTGCGCGTGATTGGTGACGGTCCTCTCTTGGACCCGGTGCGAAGTCTGGCGAGCGGTCAACCGAACATCGTCGTCCTTGGCCCGCAGTCGCCGGGTGACGTGCGGCAGGCGATTCGTGAGGCGCG
>JAHIQC010000229.1 GCA_018902765.1 Actinomycetota bacterium
CAGGAGCGCTGCTCTGTCGTCGTGTGGATATCCGGAGTCGGGCGCGCGTGGATATGGGCGCGGTCATCGGCGATGAGGTCATGATCGGCCAAGGCGCGGTCGTCGCGGCCAATGTGCAGATCTACCCATATAAGCGAGTAGAGCCTTCGGCTCAAGTAGCTGAGTCGTTGATCTGGCAGAGCACGGGCGTGCGCTCGTTGTTCGGGGAGAACGGAATCGACGGTCTGATCGGCATCGACATCACGCCGGAGCTTGCTCTAAGGGTCTCGCAGGCATTTGGATCGCTCTTGCCGAAGGCCTCGCACGTGATAGTCAGTCGAGACGCCAGCCGCGCTTCACGCATGATCAAGCGCGCTCTTGTCGCGGGGTTGAACAGCGCAGGCTGCAACGTGCGTGACCTGCGCGTGGCGTCACCCGCGATCAACCGCTTCACCACGCATGACACCAGGTGCGTGGCCGGTATGCATGTGAGGCAGTCCACCCTGGATCCGCAGATCGTCGAGATCCACTTCTTTGACAAGACGGGCCTGGACATCGCCCCTTGGGAGGAAAAGAAGGTCGAACGGCTCTACTTCCGTGGCGAGTTTCGGCGCGCATTCCTCGACGAGGTGGGGGATATCATCTACCCGCCTCGTGCGATTGAGTACTACTCAGCGGGTCTCAGCTATGCCTTGGAGCACTACCAGCTCGACGATAGCTGGATCAAGGTGGTGGCCGATCTATCAAACGGCGTTGGCTCGGTGGTGCTCCCGCAGGTCGTCGCCGGATGGCATGTGAACATGTTGTCGCTCAACCCCTTCTCTGACGCTGAACGATCCGTGATTTCAGCGTCAGAGGGTGTGCCCGATTATCAAGAGATGCTTCACGCAATCGAGCTGTTCGGAGCTGACTTCGGAATTCGCTTCGAGCCCAGTGCGGAGCGGGTGACTCTTGTGTCGCCAACAGGAGAGGTGCTCTGCGGCCACACTGCTTTGCACGCCATGGTTGATCTGTGGTGTCGCACTGACGCTACTGGCAAGCCGATTGCGGTTCCAATAGCCGCTTCACAGGTAGTGGAACAGATAGCGTCTCGCACAGGGCACAAGGTTCTGCGCCCAGGCCGATCACGCAGGTCATTAGCAACTCTCGCGCGCTCCCATGACATCGGTTTCGCTGGGTCAACTTCGGGCGGGTACATATTCTCCGACTTCCTCGCGTCCTACGACGGTGTCATGACGCTTGGTATGCTTGCCAGAATGTTGGCTACCGACGGGCGTTCGTTGTCCCAGGTCGTGGCCGAGCTCCCGACCTTCCACCTGCTGGAGTCCGAGATCGCGTGTCCACCCGATCGCAAGGGTGCTGTGATGCGGGCGGTCACCGAGCGAGCCGCGGGCATGTCTCCTGACCTCACTGAGGGCGTCAAGGTGACGGTGGACGGCGGATGGGCGCTGGTTCTGCCGCACAGTTCAGACCCAGTGGTCACGGTCTACTCGGAGGGCTCCGATCCGGCGCAGGCGCTCGAGTTGGCCGAGGAGTGGAAAGCAATCGTTGAGGCGGCGGCAACGGGTGGGTAACAAGGTGTGGGATTGCGACTCATCGTCTTACGATTAGGCCCTCTGCCTGCTACAATGCGCGCACCGGCCCTGTTCGAGAATGTGGTTGCATGGACCGCCCAAAGTACTCACCTTCGCTCGTCATCACCGTGGCCGTGCTCGGCTTCATCGTCGCGCTCGCATTCAACACGGCTCGCGGGATGGCCGAGGTCCGACCGGAGCGTGCGAGCAATCTCGCTGACGTGGTCCGTGACCTCGAGCTGCAACGCGTCAACTTGCAGGATCGTTTGGGTGAGTTGCGCACGAGGATGGATGCTTACGACAGCCAGGCCGCACTCGACGCGGGGGTGAACGATTCATACACCCGAGAACTTGAATCCGTTCGCGAGGCTGCAGGTCTTGTTGCGGTCTCTGGACCGGGGCTACGCGTGATGCTCGGCGACGGTACCGACGTCCCGGCCGGCTCGGATCCCAATGATTATCTGATTCACGACACTGACATCGCGACCTTCGTGAACGCGCTGTTCGCCGGCGGGGCCACCGCAATCGACGTCAACGGGGAGCGAGTTGTGGCAACCACCCCCATTCGATGTGCAGGAACCACCATTCTGGTGAACTCCGTGCGACTTGGAGCGCCCTACACCATAAACGCGATCGGCGATGCGCAAGAGATGAAGCGGGCCTTGGATCTGGATCACAATGCTGAACTGATACTCGGCGCATACCGCGCGCAGTATGGCCTTCAGGTGTCGACCACGCCGGTTCAGGAATTGAGTGTCGCACCCTTCAAAGGGAGCATGAGACCGGTCTATGCGACGAGTGCAGGGGGCGCAAGCTGATGGTTCTCCTGCTCGCTCTCGCTCTTGGTGTCGCACTTGGCCTACTCACGGACATTGCAATCCCAGCGGCGGTCCTGACTTACGTCGGCGTGGCCGTGCTCGCGGCCTTTGACTCCGTCTTGGGCGGCATCAGGGCATCACTCGAGCACACCTTCGATGACAAGGTGTTTGCCTTCGGATTTCTCACGAACACGTTGCTTGCCGCTCTCATCGTGTTCATTGGCGATCGAATCGGTGTGAGGGAACTGTACCTGGCGGCCGTGGTTGCATTCGGTATCAGGCTGTTCGACAACCTCGGAATAGTCCGTCGTCTCCTATTCCAGCGCAAGGGGTGGGAGTGATGGGGTCGCCCGCACCTCGTGCCCGGCAGACGCTCACGCATCTGCGCGAAGAGTCCATTCGGGCGATCGTTGCCTCCGAAAGGGCGGTCGAGCGCCGTTTCAACGAAGCGCGATTGGTTGCCAGCCTGGCCGTCGCGATGTTACTCGTCGGCTTTCTTCTTGTTGCGCAGTGGCGCGGCAACGCGAGCTTTTCAGCGACTCTCGACAATCAGTCGGATCAGAACCTGGCAATCCTCATCGAAGACCTGACCACGCAGAATTCTGCACTCCGCAACGATGTTATGAGGCTCGAAGTGCGCATCCTGGACGCCGAAAGGGCAGGCAAGGATCGCGGCGAGGTACTCAATGACGCGGCCAAGGAGCTTGCCGGCATAAGAGCGATTGCGGGCCTCGATCCGGTATCAGGCCCCGGAGTTGCTGTAGCACTATCGGATCCGGAGCGCGTTTTGCTTCCTCAGGACTTCGTGGCCTTGATAAACGAGTTGCGAGCCGGTGGCGCCGAGGCCATCGGAATCAACGGAGTCCGAGTGGTGGCGTCTTCCGGTATCTCCGGTACCGACGGAGTGATGAGAGTCGGCGACACCTCGTTGTCCGCGAACTACGAACTACTGGCCATCGGCGATGCGGCCAACTTGGAACAGTCGCTCGCTTTGCCTGGAGGACTCAAAGCAACCTTGTCGACATTCCCCGGTGTCACGGTGGTCATCGACCAGCGTGAGGCCATAGCACTACCCGCTGCAGGGACGTCATAGCGTGCTTGAGCGATTGTAGATTCCTAGAAGGAGCATCTGTGACCGAGACGCACCATACCGAGGAGAACGCGCCGATCGATGAGTCGGCGATGGACTCATGGCGCACCCGCGCCGAGGAGCGCCGCAGCACCCGCAAGCGCACCGGACTTATGGGGGCCAAGGACGCCTTCGTATCCTTGCCCGCATGGCAGCGCTGGGCGCTTGCTGTCCCGACAGTCGTCTTGGGACTCGCCATAACCTTGGTCAGCGTTGACGTAGCTGCGAGTGCTGGTCGAATCCACCCCGGAGTCACGGCTTCAGGTGTGAAGATCGGTGGATTGAGTGTCGAGGCGGCTTCCAAGCGCCTTGCGGAGACTCTTCCCGCGCGCATGGAGCAGCCGGTCAAAGTCGCCTATGAAGGGGAATCCTGGGATCTCACGAGTGAGGATCTCCTCGCATCCCCAGAAACCACGATCGCCGCTGAGGCGGCGTTCGATATCGGCCGCCGAGGAGAGTTCTTCGACATCGTGGCGACCAGAGCCGCCGCGTGGTTCAGGCCCGTGCGACTGGACGTACCGGTGACCTCGGACGCTTCCGCAACAGCGGCCGCTATTGCCGACATCGTGTCCAAGATAGACAAACAGCCAACCGACGCTTCCATCGTCATCGAAGGCACTACACCGTCCATTACTCCCGCGGTCGTAGGGCTGAGGGCGGATCCCGATGTTCTGCGGGCTGAGATTCTGTCTTCTTTGGTTGGGACGGACAAGTCCGTGAACGTTGATGTCGAATTCGTGCCAGTCCGCGTCACCGACGAGGGTGCCAAACAGGCATTGGCCGATGTGCGGGAGATTCTGAGTGGACCGGTCACCGTGACCTACGAGTCCAAGAGTTGGGTGTTCACCGCGGCCGAAATTGCCGAGTGGGTGGACTTCCGGATTGCTGAGAGCACCACGGACACTGCTGGAGCCGCTGCGAGCACGGACGCACCTGTTCCGACTTCGTCACTGGGCACCGAGGTCCTCGAAGCCTACATCTCCTCGGATGAGGCATCCAAGACACTCACATCGCGAGTGGGGGAGGCTGGCAAGCCAGCGGTCAACGCCTCGTTCAAGGCTTCGGGCGGCGTAGTGAACATCGTGCCGGGACAAGATGGGGTCGGCCCGGACGTCATCTCTTTGGCCAAGGAGATGACCGTAGTCCTTAAGGGTGGTGGAGACAGATCCCTGCAGCTTCGCACGTTGCGCGTCGAACCCGAGATCACAACTGACGAGGCACGTGGCATGGGCATCAAGGAACGCATTTCTTCGTACACGACCACGTACGATGCCGGCAACAAGCCTCGTGTGAACAACATCCATACGCTTGCAGACGCCATCGATCACACCTTGATCGCACCCGGTGCCACGTTCTCCTTCAATGGGAGCGTCGGACCGAGAACGGCAGCCAAGGGATACCAAGAAGCCCCGGCAATCGTGAATGGGAAGCTGGTTCCCCAGCTCGGCGGCGGGATCTGTCAGGTTGGCACCACGGTATTCAACGCGGTGTACGAGTCAGGCTTTCCCGTGGTGGAGCGCAAGAATCACTCCTTCTACATCTCCCACTACCCAAAAGGTCGTGACGCGACGGTGTCTTGGGGCGGCCCTGACTTCAAGTTCAAGAACGACTCGGCGTCGTGGGTTCTACTCGTGACGGGCCACACCAGTTCCTCGCTCACGATCAGCCTCTACGGCACCGATCCGGGCTACGACGTGAGCTCAAGTACCGGTTCTTGGACAGACATCAAGCCCCATCCGGTCAAGCAAACGCCTGATCCCACGCTCGCGGTGGGCAAACGTATCATCGAAGACTCGGGGGTCGATGGTAAGACGATCATCGTGACGCGAACCGTCAAGAAGGGCGGAACTCTCGTTCGCGAGGACAAGTTCAAGTCGGTCTACAAGACCAAGGAGGAGGTAGTCCTCGTGGGTACAGCACCGGTGCCTGGAACAACACCCACGACGACGCCGTAGAGCCAGAACTGAAAAGGGGTGAGGGGATGTACCAGCCGCAGTACGAGGCCATGCCGAGGAACGAACTCGAGGGCCTGCAGCTGGAGCGTTTGCGCACGGTATTGAGGCGCGTGTACGACAACGTCGACTTCTATCGCCGGTCTTTCGACGCCGCGGGGGTCAAGCCCGATGTGGGCTCGCTCGCCGAGTTCGTCAGCTATCCGTTCACCCTCAAGGACGACCTGCGCGATGCATACCCGTTCAACCTCTTTGCAGCCCCGCTTCGCGACATTGTTCGAGTCCATTCGTCATCCGGCACCACCGGGCAGATCACCGTTGTCGGCTACACACGAAACGACATAGACAACTGGGCCGATCTCATGGCACGCACGATAGCGGCGGCTGGAGGCACGCCTGACGATATCGTGCAGGTGACCTACGGCTACGGTCTGTTCACCGGCGGCCTTGGGGTTCACTACGGCTCAGAACGACTGGGATGTGTGACCATTCCCATATCCGGCGGCAATACGAAACGTCAAGTCCAAGTACTCAAGGACTTCGGAACCACCATACTCGCGTGCACGCCTTCCTACGCGTTGCTCATCGCAGAGACCGCCAAGGAAATGGGCGTCGATCTGTCCACTACCTCGCTGCGCGCAGGTATCTTCGGTGCGGAGCCGTGGAGCGAGAATATGCGTCTGCAGATACAGGAGCTCCTCGGCATCAAGGCCATCGACATCTATGGCCTATCCGAAGTTCTCGGGCCCGGCGTGGCCGCCGAATGCGGTGAGCAAAATGGCCTCCACGTGAACGAAGACCACTTCCTGATCGAGATCGTCGATGAGGAGACGTTGCAGCCGGTCCCGGACGGTGCGTACGGTGAAGTCGTCTTCACGACTTTGACCAAAGAGGGCATCCCGGTGATTCGCTACCGCACTCGGGACATCTCAAGGATCATTCCCGGCGATTGCCCTTGCGGTAGAACATCTAAGCGTATGGAGCGCGTGACCGGTCGATCTGACGACATGATCATTGTCCGAGGTGTGAACGTGTTCCCGAGTCAGATCGAACAGGTCCTCACGGGGATAGCCGGTGTGGCTCCGCACTATCAGGTCATCTTGGGCAAGAAGGGCACCATGGATACGGTGGAGGTGCGCGTCGAAGTCGCTCCTGACATGGACTTCGATGAGATTCGCGGCCTGGAGACGCTGCAACGTCGTGTCCGCGCAGAGATCGAATCCGCGCTAGCGGTCTCGATAGCGGTGAAACTCGTCGAGCCAAAGTCGATTGAACGATCCGAGGGCAAAGCCAAGCGCGTAGTGGACCTTCGTGGCGAGCAGCAGGGAGCGTGACAGCATGATCGAACAGGTATCTGTCTTCCTTGAGAACAAGCCGGGGCATCTGGCGGAGCTTACTCGGGCGCTTGCCAACGCGGGCATCAATCTTCGAGCGCTCATGCTGGCGGACACATCGCAGTTCGGAGTGGCGAGGATCATCTGCGACCACCCGCGCGCGGCCAAAGCGGTGCTAGATTCTGCAGGATTCGGCGTTTCGATCACTCCGGTTCTTGCGGTCGAGATACCCGACACTCCTGGAGGTATCGCGGACGTACTTGATGTTCTGGGCCGCGCCGGCGTCAACGTGGAGTACGCCTATGCATTCGTGGAGCCGGGTCGAAGTGCAGCCGTCGACATCTTCAAGGTGGATGATCCGGCAGCAGCCGAGGTGCTCACCGCGGCCGGGATCAACGTGATCGCACCCGATCGGCTTTACGCGGTCGACACCGCAGTCTGAAGCTGGTCCGCGTGCGCCAGAAGCCCGCGGCGCAGTTCTAGAAGCCCATCAGCGTCTTCGGGAGCACCGAGGATTGTGACGGTGACCGAATCCTCGCGGGCGCCGACGACGTTGCAGATGCCGTGGTGGAGTCGCTCCCCGACGATCAGTGCGCCCTCACGGGGTGTGTGGGGGAGAACCACCAAGAAGCGGCCGTCATCGAGGCGACCGGCCTCGTCGACAAGTCTGATGTCATTGCGTATGTGGGTGGCCACACCGCGAATGATCGAACGCTGCTTGCTCGACTTCAGGTCGGACAACAGCACGTCCGCAAGCTGAATCACGGCCACAGAGTAAGGGGTCTGGTATCTGCCGTGCTGTCCCACCGCACTCTCAAGAGCACGCATGATGAAGCGCTGGTTGAACACCTGGCTCCACTCATCAACGCTGCTCGAATCCTCGAGCTTTGCAAATATGTAGCGGATTCGAGAACACAGCTCCCCGCCGACGATGCCGACAAGGCCATATGACAGTATCCGGACAAGGACGATTGAAGTGACGTCCCACGTGAGACCGCCCATCGCGGCTACGAGTGGCACCCTCGCCAGCAGGTAGAGGATCGAAGCGCCGAGTGCGGCGATGAACCCACCGTTCCTGCCCCAATGCACGGCCGCGAACAACACGAGCAACAGGAGAACCTGGGCGACGACCTCTTCGATGACCAGCGCCCCACGCGCAGACAGTGCAAGTGCGCTGAGAACCGCTATCGCGCCGATTCCTGATACAAGCGCCTCGAACCGTGAGTACTTCATCAATACCTCCTGTTGAATGCTATTCGTGGAAATCGCAAACGACACGGTCGAGACCGACGTCGTATCTCAGCTCGGTGGTGTTGTCGCCCGGGCACACCTTCGCGACATCGAAATTGGTGATGTACTCGGAAAGGTCATCGACACTAGCGGGCTTTGCGTCATGGTCGTTCTCGTACACCGAGATGGAGGTGTCGAAGTGACGCCGATTGAGTTCACAAGTGAGCCGACGAGTCCTGACTGTGGTGTAACCATAGGTTGCGTAAGCGATGGTCACGAGGACAGCGATGATGGCAACCACCACCATCAACTCCATGAGCGAAAAACCGTCCGACTTCGCGATGCGTGACTGCACTGGGAACTCCTGGCGCTGCGGGCGGGTCTATGGTTCACTGACCACGCCCATCTTACACATATGTCGAGCAACTCTGAAACGGCTCTTAATCCATGTTCATGTCACGATCATCGAAATGCACCGTTCTCTCGGTCGTAATCACCCTCAGTGTGCTCCTCGCTTGCGTTGGGGCTGCATTCGCTGCGACCGAACGAATCGGCGACTTTGAGCTTGACGCAGCGCCTGGCCAGGTTTCGTCCCAACGACCTTCTGTTTCGATGCCTGCTGGGGTGCTTTCAACCTCCGACGGCAGGGAGTTATGGTCGCGAGACGTTGATTCTGAACGCGCAATGGCATCCACAACGAAGATCATGACCGCGGTCATTGTCTTGGAGAGCTCATCCTTGGATGAGACTCTCGCGGTCACCAGTTCGGCGGGCAGGATGGGCGAGTCAGTTGCCGGCCTCAAGACCGGCGATGTATTCACTGTGCGCACGGTCCTTGAGGGCATGTTGGTCAAGTCCGGCAACGACGCTGCTGAGGCTTTGGCGGTTTACGTCGGGGGCTCGGAAGCAGAATTCGTCGCAATGATGAACAAGAAGGCCGAGGAGCTGGGCCTTTCGGCTACGCAGTTTGCGAACCCTCATGGCCTCGACGCCATCGGGCACCACACAACCGCACGTGACTTGGCGATTCTCGCTCGTTATGCGATGTCGAACGACGAGTTCCGTCGGATCGTCGGCCTTGCGAGTGTCGATCTTGATGGTCAAGGTCCGGCGCCTGAACTCGAGACATCGAACTTGCTCATAGGGGACTACCTTGGGACGACCGGAATCAAGACGGGCTGGACCAATGATGCCGGATACTGCCTAATCGCCTCTGCGAAGCGCCGTGATATTGAGTTGTACGCGGTGGTTCTCGGAACGAAGACGGAAAGCGCGCGTTTCGATCAAGCGAAAGCGCTGCTTGACTGGGGCTTCGAACACTACGCATCCCGCTATATCGCTTCGAAAGACGAGACGTTGGGGGCCGTTCCGGTCACCGACTACCTTGATGTGAACGTTCCAGCAGTTGTTGCTGAGCCAGTGAAGTCGCCGGTCTTTGATCTTGATGGCGACATCGTTCGCAAGGTAGATCTCTATGCTGGCGTCGAGGCACCCGTGAGCAACGGGCAGAAGGTGGGTACACTCAGCCTTCTACAGGGCGAACGGTTGCTTGCCCAGGTTCCCTTGGTTTCCGGAGCTGCAGTCGAGCGCCCGGGAATCTTCGAGCGCATATGGATCGGGATTGTTCGCGGATGGCGGACGATCTTCGGAAACTGATCGTTGTGGAGTGGAGGAGTGTAATGCCCGATCTCATGAGAACAGCGCTCTACGAGGAGCACTTGGCTCTCGGTGCGCGGATGGTCCCGTTTGCTGGCTGGGAAATGCCCGTGCAATATGCAGGCATCATCGAGGAGCACAACGCGGTGCGTTCCTCGGCAGGTGTGTTTGACGTGGGGCACATGGCGGAGATTCGTGTGTTCGGATTCGGAGCGTTCGATTTCCTTCAGGGCTTGCTCACAAATGATCTGAATCGGATCAGCGAGTTGGGTACCGCTCAATACACCCTCATGTGCGACGAGGATGGCGGGATCATCGACGACCTGATCGTGTATCACACAGGGGACCTTGAGTATCTGATAATCGCGAATGCGGGTAACCATCAGACCGATTGGGATTGGATGGAAGCGCATTCGCCCAAC
>JAHIQC010000230.1 GCA_018902765.1 Actinomycetota bacterium
GAGGTGATTCACGCCCACCAGCGGGAGCCCCGTTGCGAGCGCAAGGCCTTTCGCATACGCGAGTCCCACCACAAGCGCGCCGACGAGTCCCGGACCATACGTCACCGCGATCGCATCCAGATCCGAAAAGCCCACGCCAGCTTCCTCGAGGGCCTCGTCGATCACGGCGACGATCGCTTCGGTATGCTTGCGGCTCGCAATCTCGGGCACTACGCCCCCGAAACGCGAATGGAAGTCCACCTGACTGGCCACAACACTGGACAGTAGCTCTGTGCCCCCGCGCATCACTGCCGCAGCGGTCTCGTCGCACGAGCTCTCGACGGCAAGTACGAGCTCGTCCGCCGGCACATCGCCAAGTGCCTGCGCCGCATGCTCGCTCAGGATCTCGAGCCGCGCCGAAGCACCTGGGGCCGCCAGATCATCGGTCCACATGATCACAGCATCCTCACCAGTCTCCGAATAGTAGCCAGGACGCGCACCCACGGCACGAAACCCCGCCGACTCGTACAGCCTCAGCGCCGCATCGTTGTGCTCACGCACCTCTAGAGTCGCCCGATGCACTCCATTGCGGACCAATTGTTCGAGTAGCTTTGACAGAAGCGCCGTCGCGAGCCCCTGCTCCCGATGGGCCGACTCGACCGCGAGGTTCATGATGTGGGCCTCATCTGCGTGCCATGTGGCGCCGGCGTAACCGCACAACCGACCACCTGTCTCGGCCGCGATCCACACGCGATCCGCTCGGGACAGTTCATCGGCGAACATGGCTCGACTCCAGGGAAGCGGGAAGGAAGCCCGCTCGATAACCACGGCTGCATCGAGATCGCCGATCGTCATTGGTCGGATGCTAGCGCTCATCTGCCACTCCGGTCCGAAGGCCCGTCGACGCCTGATGACGGCAACGGCGCAGCCACGGCTCCAACTCGCGCGCTCTCGTTCTCCTCGGCATCAGACAGCCGGGTGTACACGGGGAGCAGCAGTCCCGGATCTCCGTCGCCGGCGGTCCCGGCCTGAAGCGCCGCTTGGTACGCGGCAAGCAGGCCTGCGCCGCTGGGTGCCCACAACTCTTGGGGTCCGATGGAAAGGCCGCTGTCCTCGGCGTCGAACAGCTCCGGATACTTCGCAAGCCCATTGCCCACCACGAGCACCGATTCCTCTAGCTCAACCCACATCGCCGCCACATCGACCGGCTTGGCCACGGCATCGGGAGTCAGTCGCTGCACGACGCCAGCATCGCAGCGGAACAGCGCCGGGTAGACTTCTTTGCGCATCGCGTCGCCCACGACGCCCAGTAATCCCGTATGTGTGCGCGAACGCCACGCAACTGCGTCGAGTGTTCCCACGCCATACAACGGCGCACCAAGACCGTGTGCGACACCCTTGGCCGTAGCCACCCCGATGCGCACTCCCGTAAACGAGCCAGGGCCGCGTCCCACGAGAATCTCGTCAAGCTCGCCGGGACGAACACCGCACGACTTGAGCAACCGTTCCACTGCGGGCAGCAACGCAGACAATGCCTGCCGAGGAGCCTCGAAATCGCCATGAGCGATAATCTCGACCTCGTGACCATCGCGCCTTCCAAGCGCGAGCGCCACCTGTTCGCTTGCGGTGTCGAAGGCCAGAACGAACGCGCTCACGGGCGCACCTCCAGGCCCGAGACGAGCGAAGCGGCACTCATCCACTGCGCCGCGAGTTCTTGCCCGCGCGCACCCGCACCCTCGATGAGCAGCTCGCGATCGTTGTCACCCAGGATGGATATGGCCACGGCGAGGTGTTCCTCTGGGGCCGCTTGGCTGAAACGATCCCCCCATTCCACGCAGGAGACACCGTCGGCCTCAAGGGTACCGAAGTAATCGATGTCCTCGAGCTCTTCGGGATTCTCAAGCCTATAGAGGTCCATGTGGTACAGCGGGAGCGTGCCCGGGTGAACGAGCAGGATGTTGAACGTGGGGCTCGTGATCGGCTCGCGAACACCTAGGCCCTCTGCTATCCCTTTGACCAGTGCGGTCTTTCCGGCACCCAAATCGCCGGAGAGCAAGAGCACATCTGCGGGCGCTAGCAGCGAGGCGAGCGCGCGGCCCAGTTCATGAGTTGTCGACTCGGCATATGTGCGAACCTTCATCCCGCGTCACCGCCTTTCAAGGAATCAAGAATCTCAGGCACCCTGGCGAAGTCCGAGATTAGCGTCTCGCGCTTGGCGCGATCGTAGATACTGGCAGCCGGGTGAAAGACTGGGTACACAGAGCGTCCCTGGACCAAGGTTATCTGGCCCCGCAAGGCGGTGATGCCTTCGCGCGTGTCGAGCATGAGGCGTGTCGCGAAGTTGCCCAACGTCACGACCAACTCAGGATCCACAAGGTGTATCTGCGCCATCAGGAACGGAGTGCAGGTCTCGACTTCGACACGCTTCGGATCGCGATTGCCGGGAGGACGGCATTTCAGGATATTGGCGATGTAGACGTCCTCCCGCACGAGGCCACCATGGCCAAGCAACTCATCGAGCAGCTTGCCGGCCGCGCCCACGAACGGCTGTCCCGTCAGATCCTCGTTGCGCCCGGGGGCCTCGCCCACAAGCATCACTCGCGCGTGCGGGTTGCCGTGGCCGAAGACGAGCGTGGTTCTCGTGTCGCCGAGCGGGCACCTATGACAATCGCCCAGCTCATCGCGCAGTCCTGCAAGAGTGTCGGCACTCAGAGCCACGTGGTCAGCTCATCGATGGGCCTACGAGCCGGCTTGGAGCCGGATTCGGCGCTGTGCCCGATGGGCAGTATTGCGACAGGCGTGATCGGCTCATTCATGCCCAGCGCAGTGCGCACGGCACGCTCATCGAACGCGCCGATCCAGCACGACGCCAGTCCACGGTCGACGGCAGCAAGCAGGATGTTCTGCGCAGCGGCGGCGCTGTCCTGTATCGCGTAGAGCTGCTCTCCGCGGTCGCCATATCTCGCCGCGCAGGGTCGAGGGTCCACCGACACGATGATGATGGCCGGCGCGGATGTCGCCCAGCGCTGATGAAGCGCTGCGGCGAGCCGCTCTCTGGCCTCGACGCTACGAAC
>JAHIQC010000231.1 GCA_018902765.1 Actinomycetota bacterium
ACAGGCCACCGAAAGCAACACGACATCACGCATATCAGTCAGCTTGGTCAGCATGAGCCTACCTACGACCCCTGCCGTCAACGCGTCCGCTGACTACGGGCACGGTGTACGGGACCAAAGCCATCTCGCGGGCGCGCTTAACTGCCATAGAGAGGCTGTGCTGATGCTGGGCGCAGGTCCCTGTGACACGACGGGGCTTGATTTTGCCACGATCTGTCATGAACTTGCGGAGCATCTGCACATCTTTGTAATCGATGTACTCAGCCTTGTCCTTGCAAAACGCACAGTACTTGCGGCGCGGCTTGCGTGCGTAATCCGACATCGCTTTCCTCCTTTCGTCTCATCTGAGACGTTCACGCGACCGGCGGGAGGAGACCGCCGGTCGTTCACGGTAGAACTAGAACGGTATTTCGCTGTCGTCCATGGGAGCTACCGAAGCAGCTGACTCCTTGAAGCTTGAACCGCCCGAAGAGGATGAGCCGCCGTCACGAGAGGACATGAACTCGATCTCGTCGACAACAACTTCGACCTTGGAACGCTTCTCGCCTTGCGGGGTCTCCCACGAACTCCACCTGAGCTTGCCCTCGATGGCTACCTTGGATCCCTTGGAGAGGAACCGTGAGACCGCTTCGGCGCGAGTACCGAACATCGTCACGTCGATGAAGTTCGGTTTGTCTTCCCACTCACCGGTCTGCTGGTTCTTCGCGCGGTCGTTGACCGCAACGCCCATCTTGAGTACCGCCATACCGCCCGCTGTCGAGCGAAGCTCGGGGTCGCGAGTCAGGTTGCCGGTTATGGTCACTCGGTTGATGCTCAATCAAACCACCTTCTCATTCCGCTACGTCACTTGATGATCCGGACGTCACGCGGGTGTCATGACACCGCTAGTCGCGGTCTTCGCGACGGACGATCATGAAACGTACGACCGGATCGGTGATGCGAAGCACGCGGTCGATCTCGGCGATTGCCGAGGCGGTGGCGTGAAAGTCGATTACGGCGTAATCGCCGTCTGTGAGTTTGTCGATCTCGTATGCGAGACGACGTTTGCCCCAGTCATCGACATTGTCGACAACGCCACCATCAGCGGTGATGAGCCCCTGAGCCTTCTCGAGCGTGGACGCACGCGTCTCGTCGTCGAGGGTAGGGTTGAGCATAAGCATAAGTTCATAAGCCTTCACTGGTTCACCTCCCTTGGGCTTGACGGCCCCGGGACAAGTGAAGGCTTCGCCCGGAGCAGGAAATGAAGCTTACGGAGTGTATCACCGCGCCACCGCGGTCGCAACATGATGGAATTGGCCACTGACATCCGGGCCGCAGGAACGTCGTCGTCGCCACAGCGGCCACATCGCGAGAGCTCCAACTGCCAAAAGCCCCACGGCGCCGGTGGTCTTACCCTCGCGCCGCCTCGTGAACGAACCAGGGGCCCAGCCTGAGCCGTGGGCCGCACGGAACTCCTGAGGGCGGACGTTCGACGCATGCAAGCGCGCCGCCATGGGATCGTCGCTCAACTGCAGGGAGGTCGTCGCAGCTTCTCGCGCGGCAACCTCAGAAGCCCCCGTAGAGACGGCCGGGGCGACCTTCCCGACCGATGCGGGCACTGGTGATTCCGCCTGAGCAAACACCTGAGGCGCCACTGCCGGGGACACTCCCACGGGCTCGACCTGAATGCGCGCCTCAGGTACAGCCTCACGCGCCGCCTCGACCTGTGGAAGCACCTGCGTGATAGGTACTGCGGGCACCTCCGGCACCTCCTCATTCGGAAGCGTCACTAAGGTGGCCGCGGGCGACTCGCCCAGAAGCGCTGTGGGATCAAGGTATCGATCGCCGCGACGTGCGCTCACATGAAGATGCGGCGTCGGCGTCGATGGATCGCCCGACTCGGCGATCTGGCCGACCAAGCCCCCGGCTTCCACTCTCTCCCCCGCACCCGCTTGAGCGCTGGACAGGGGTGACACCGTGACAAGCATCCCGTCATCGGCGGTGATTGTGAGGGCCAGCATGGTCCCCGCGCTGCCGGGCACTCGACCCACGAAGCTGACAACGCCGCTAGCCGGGGCGAGCACGGAGGACCCCGCCTCGGCATCGAGGTCTACGCCGAGATGGGACACGCTGCGTCCGTCTCGCGTGTATGTCTCGCCATATCCGAGCGTCACTCGCGCGGCCGACTCAAGCGGCCAGCCCGCAAGCGCAGGGGCAACACCCGCCGTCGCGCATGCGATCAGCAATACGACACCAAGGCGCAGTACGCCGGGAGGCATGACGCGGTTGAACCTGAACATAGAACACCACCCCTTCTGCAGCGCCGAGGGGTGGCGCATCCGTCTACGAACAGATGTTCGCTCAACCGCGTCGAACTCCTGCTTTGGAAGCGACGAACGGATGTTCGGTCTGCCGAGCGGTCGATGCGCTGGCTCGAGCGCAAAACAGAAAGAGCCGCCCTGAGGGCGACTCTGTGGTTCCTGTGGAGCGGGCGACGGGATTCGGACCCGCGACCTAAAGCTTGGGAAGCTTTCGCTCTACCAACTGAGCTACACCCGCGCGTCGCGAATTGTAATCCTAACCTGCCAAAAGCGGCAACTTCAGCGACGGCGCGACACGGGGCCCAATGTCCGCGAGGCTTCGCCGGATCGATGCATCGCATACAGCAGGGCAGCTATCAGACTGAGTGCGATCGCCAGCCACAGCTTCCACGGCTTGACCTCGTCGACCACGTGCCTGCCTTGGACGTCTACGACGAGTTCCTCGGCATGGATGTCCATATCGCCGCCGTGCTCGGCGCACGCGGCGTTGAAGACGCCCCTGACCGTCACGACATCGCCCTCGTGCTGGTAGTCGCCGTAATGCATGATGCGCGAGGTGATGCCGGCGGGCACCCACACGGCCATGCCGGAGTTGTAGCCGCCCAAAGGCGCCCCCTCCTCCACATTCTTGGCGTAGTAGGCGTCGTCGTTGATGTGGATCCAGGCGTACTCGCCCCTGACCATCACCTCGCCGATCGCCTCACCCGTGAACTCAACCGTCTTGCCGTCGTACTTCTTGGGCTGTTCGACCAGCCCGATGCTGTCAGGGGAGTTCGGGCTTGGCGCCTGTGCAAAGGCGGGTATCGCCGGGGCGCTGAGCCCGACGATGAGCAGGAGCGTCGCGAAACGCACTGCGGTGTGGTGGCCAGCCATCAGCGTCCCCTTGCCATCGAGAAGAGATATCCGGCGAGAGCGAAGACCGACATGAACTCCAGACGACCGAGCCACATGCCAAAGATGTAGACCACCTTCAGGAAGTCGGGCATTGCTGGGGAAGTCACTCCACAGGACAACCCGGTGTTGGACACAGCAGAGACCGCTTCGAACGCCGAGGAGCTCAGGTCGTAGCCATAGGCTACGCCGATCAGTGCGGTGATCATGTAGGTCGTCAGATAGCACAACGTGATGGTCATGACGGTGCGGACCATCGCGTCATCGAGCGCTATGTCGCGGATGTGATGATACCTAGAGCACACGACGGCCGATTCGGGGGAGATCATTCGACGGATGTCCTGAATGAACGCCTTGGTGATCACCCCGATGCGAATGCCTTTGATGCCGCCGGCGGTCGAGCACGCCGATGCGCCAATGGCCATGACCACCGTGACCGCCAGCATGCCTATCGGTCCCCATTGCGTCACGAAAGCCCTGGAGTAGATGGTCGAGAAGCCCGTCGTCGTGTGACCCGACGCGAGTTGATAGAACACCTTTCGAAACAGCGTCATCGCCGTCGGATACACCCCGGCCTTGGCTAAGGCGAACGTAGCCACGAGAGTCATCAGGGTCAGCGTGATCGTGAATGACAGCACTTCGATGTTGCGCACGATCTCCTTGCGGTTGCCGGTCCACATGGCCCAGTGCAGTGCGAAGTTGAACGAACCCGCGATAAACACCACGGCGGCGATGACCTCGTAGGCCAGGGAATGGAACCAGACCGTGTTGTAGCTCTGTGGCGCGAAACCGCCGGTGCTCCAGCCTCCCATGAAGATCCAAAGGCCGTGAAGGAACGCGCGGCCCGGAGCCTGACCGAGCGCGAGTCCAACGCCTGACAACGCTACGGTGCCCAGTACGAGCCATGTCAGTGAGACGAGCCAGATCGCCCGCGCAGTTTGGACCACGTTGGGCAACAGGCGCTCGTCCTTGCCCTCGCCGACATACACCTTGTACGCGCCGGCTGTTCCCTTGAACAGGAATGTAAGTGCGATCACGACGATGCCCTGGCCTCCGGCATATGTAAGCAGGTGACGCCACATGTTCAGACCATTGGCGATGTGGTCGAGGTCCTGCAAGAGATACAGCCCGGTCGTGGTGTACCCGCTCATGACGTCGAACATCGCGTTGAGGTAGCTGCCTTCGTGACCGGAGAGATACAGCGGCAGACAACCCAGAAGCGTCGCCCACACCCACGAGCCGGCGGCGACGACCAGCCCATGGCTCCACCCAAGATCGCGATCCGTTCGACTCAGGATCTGGGCCCCGAAACCAAACACGAGGCATGCCATGATGCTGATCACGAAATCGAGTGCGGTGTCCCACTCGTGATAGGCGATGGATGTCAGAAGTGGGACGACCATCAGAAGGCCGACCCCGACGATGACCTTGCCGGTGTATTTGCCAACGACGAGATGGTCGCCGGCGCGAGGTTTTACGATCACGGTTGTGCGCCTACCAAACCCACAGGGCGACGACCGCCAGCAAGTAAGCGAGCAGCACCCACCCAAGGATGAGCGCCACTTCGGTCAGGATTCCCGCTGAGTACTTTCCCCAGTGCTTCCGAGCCGCAAGGCTCGGAACCCCCACGCTACGCGCCACCGCTCATTCCCCCGTCAGGGCCTTCTTGAGCGCGCGCTCGCGCTCAACGTTCGTAAACGCAATGACCACGTCTCCGGGCTGGAGCTGCGTGTCACCATGCACCGTGACGATGTCGTCCCCACGCACAAGCGCCACGAGGATGCAGTCCGATGGCAGGTTCAGCGCGGCGACTTCCTTGCCGCACACAACGCACCGATCCATCGGCAGCTCGATTTCCACGATGGCCATGTTGCCCTTGCGAAGTGCGATAAGCGTGCGGATATCCCCGACAGTCGCCTCCTCCTCGATCATGCGGGAAATGATCGTGGTCGAGGAGATGGCTTCTATGCCGAGGAGATTGAAAATGCGCTCGTTTTTCGGGTTGTTCACACGCGCGATGGCGCGAGGAACGCCGAAGGCGACCTTGGACAGTTGGCAGGCGACGAGGTTGTCGTCGTCGTCACCGGTCGAGGAGACGAACACGTCCGCGCGCGAGACGCCTGCGTCCTCAAGATAGGCGGCATCACAACCGTCGCCGTGGATGATGAGCGCGCTTTGAGGCAGCTCGCTTCCAAGCTTGTGGACGATCTCGTCGCGCTTCTCGATGATGGCGACATCGTGACCGGAATCGATCATCGTTCGCGCCAGATACGAAGCGACCTTACCGCCACCATTGATGACGATGTACACGGCTCACTCCTCCATGAAGCGCTCGAGCTTCGGGAACGTCTCGTCCTTGACCGAGGCGACGATGATGTCGCCCGCATGCAGCGCTGTGCCGTTCTCCGGCACAAACATCGAATCTCCCCTGGCGACCACGGCTATGCGGAAGCGACGGTCTATCTCGATGTCGCCCACGGTCTTGCCTTCGACGGCGGCGCTGGCCTTGAACTGAACGACCTCCACATCGCCTACGCTTGCCAGGTGATGGCCGTGTCCGGCCATGATCTTATCCAGGAGGGTCTCGGCCACGAGAGTCGTGCCGCAGACGTAGTCCAAGCCGAGCTGCTGATAGGTGCGCTCGCGGACCGGGTTGTACAAGCGGGCCACAGCGTGGGGCACGTTGAATATCTTGCGCGCCACCTCGGTAGCCATGAGGTTCGTGTTGTCGAGATTGGTGACGGCGGCGAATGCATCGCAGTCGCGAGTGCCCGCCTCCTCAAGAACCTCCTCGTCGAAACCAAGGCCCTTGATCGTCACGCCGTTGAAAGTCGTCCCAAGGCGCTTGAATGATTCGGCGTCTCTATCGATGACCACTACGTTGTGTCCCTCTACGGATAACAAGGTCGCCAACTGCGACCCGACCCGTCCACACCCCACCACCACGACGTTCATATGTCCCGAACACGCCTCCCGACGCCTGAACTCAGCGTGTCAGCAATGATTTCGTGACGCTACTCCTGGCATACCCCCGTGTCAACACATCCCAGGAAACACGAAACGGGCTCCGAAGCGTCATCGCACGGAGCCCGTCCCAAGCTGTTACCAGCGTGTCTTAGTTAGCACCGATCTTGAAGATCTTGGTACCACAGTCAGGGCAGAGGCCCTGGGTGGCCGGACGGCCGTTCTTCATCGTGATGCTGGCGGCGTCCTTGATCTCCTTCTTGGCCTTGCACTTAACGCAGTAGCCTTCCTTCGCAGCCATACACTGCTCCTCTCAAAGTAGCAACAGGTCCCCGAGCTTTCCGCTCGGATGCCAGGTACCGGGTCTCCCCAACTCGGGCCGGGCCACTTAGCAGTTTACACTTCTTCAGCCGCTTGTCATGCCT
>JAHIQC010000232.1 GCA_018902765.1 Actinomycetota bacterium
CTGCCGGGTCGTGATGACAGGGAGAACTGATGGGCGACAAGCCGGATTACAAGAGCACCATGAACCTACCGCAGACGGAGTTCCCGATGCGAGCGAACCTCGCAGCGCGTGAGCCCGAGTGGCTGGAGTACTGGGACAAGATCGACCTGCACGCGCTCGCGCTTGAGGCGAACAAGGACGGTGCGCCATTCATCTTGCACGACGGCCCTCCGTACGCCAACGGCCACATCCACATGGGAACGGCGTTCAACAAGGTCTTCAAGGACCTCATCGTCAAATACAAGACGATGCGCGGCTATTACTCGCCGTACGTTCCCGGCTGGGACTGCCACGGCCAGCCGATCGAGCACCAGGTCGAGAAGAACCTCGGCCCCGAGCGTATGGCCGAGATCAGCCAGGCCGAGCTTCGCACCAAGTGCCGTCACTACGCGATGAAGTTCGTCGGCATTCAGGCCGAGGAGTTCAAGCGCCTTGGTGTGGTCGGCGACTTCGAGAACCCCTATCTGACTCTCAACCCGTCATATGAGGCGGGCAACGTACGCATCTTCAAGCAGATGTTCAATCGCGGCATGATCTACAAGGGCTCCAAGCCCATCCATTGGTGCATCCGCTGCCACACCGCACTGGCCGAGGCCGAGATCGAGTATTCTGATGAGACCTCCGAGTCGATCTACGTCGCGTTCAAGATGAGTTCGGCAACACCTTGGGACGCCGAGGGCGAGGTGAGCGTGCTGATCTGGACGACCACCCCTTGGACGCTTCCGGCCAACGTGGCTGTCACCTTGGCCGAGCGTGCGCAGTACGTCGGCGTCAAGCGCGAGGGTCGTGTCTTTGTGATGGCCGAGGAACTCGTTTCTGCCGTAGCGCTTGTGGCCGGCTGGGACGAGGGTAGCTACGAGATCCTGCCGCATCGCGCGCTGGGCAGCGAGCTGTCAGGACTCAAGTACGCACAGCCGATTCACGATGGCGTCGAAGGCGTCATCATCACCGGCGCACACGTGGAGCTGTCGACCGGTACCGGCGCGGTGCACACCGCACCGGGCCATGGCGATGAAGACTATCTGGTCGGCATGAAGTTCGGTTTGCCCATGCCCATGCCGGTGCTCGATGACGGCACGTTCGATGCAGGCGGCGGTCCGTTCGTCGGCATGAACGTGAATGACGCTAATCCCAAGATCATCGAGTGGCTTGCTGAGCGCGGCACGCTTGTCGCGTCGACACAGATCAGTCACAGCTATCCGCATTGCTGGCGCTGCAAGCAACCGGTCATCTTCCGTGCGACCGAACAGTGGTTTGTGAGCATGGACAAGGCCGCCGAAGGAGTGCGCCCCCTGCGCGAGGGTGCGATGGACGCGATCAGCAAGGTCGAGTGGATCCCGAGCTGGTCTGTGAACCGCATCTCCGCGATGGTCGGTGATCGCCCAGATTGGTGTATCAGCCGCCAGCGCGCCTGGGGTGTTCCCATCCCGGTGTTCTCATGTTCCAAGTGTGGCGAGACGATTGCGAACGATGCGACCTTCGACGCGGTCATTCAGCTGTTCGAGACCGAAGGCGCCGATGCGTGGTTCATCCGCAAGCCCAGCGAGTACCTGTCGGCCGACACGGTGTGCACGAGATGCGGTGGCACGGTCGAGGACCTCATGCCAGAGAAGGACATCGTTGATGTGTGGTGGGAGTCCGGCGTGAGCCACACGAGCGTACTCGAGGCGCGTCCGGAGCTGCATCGTCCGGCCGAGCTGTACCTCGAGGGTTCTGATCAGCATCGCGGGTGGTTCCAGTCCTCGCTGCTCACCAGTGTCGGCGCCTACGATGTGCCGCCTTTCGAGCGCGTGCTCACACACGGCTTCATCGTCGATGGCGATGGCCGCAAGATGTCCAAGTCGCTCGGCAACACGGTCTCACCGCTGGATGTCGTAGCCAAGTCCGGCGCGGACATCATCCGGCTTTGGGCCGCGTCGGCCGATTATGGGCAGGATGTCTCGGTTTCCGACGAGATACTGGACC
>JAHIQC010000233.1 GCA_018902765.1 Actinomycetota bacterium
CTGCTCGGAGTACTCGCAGTCGCGATGGTGTTCGGCGTCGTTGGTCTTGCCAGCGCGGACATCGTGACCTATTCGGCACCTGCAACTGGTACCGTCACCGCCAAGGCCACCGTCGCTCCCAAGATCACGCTCACCATCGATACTCCCGACGCCGCGCAGACCGTGGACTTCGGAACCGTCGATCCTGCAACCGCCTACTCCGGCACGGTCGGCCTTGAGGTCAAGTCCAACAAGGTATACGACCTCACCGTCGGTGCCCCCGCTGGTGACGTAGCACTGCTCGGCTTCACCAAGACCCTCGCAAGCGCAACCGGCGAAGCCAAGACCGCAAGCAAGGCCTACACCGACACCTACGGCATCAACGTACCGTTCACCACCGACCCCGGCGCCTACGCCGTCACGGTGCAGTACACGGTAGCCCAGCAGTAAGACAAGCTCGCAAGAGTTCGCACGGATCACGAAGACCCCCGTTCGGGCAGGACGGGGGTCTTTTGTGTGCTCTAGCGGCTCAGCGCTTCTTCCAGAAGTCGAACTCCGGCTCATAGTTCGCACCCGCGAGATCTGAGACCGCCCGCTCCATCGAAGCCTGGGCATCTGAGATCGCCTGGTTGTAGACGCTAGGACCGATCTCACGGGTGAAGAAGTCGAGGACCGACAGGGCCTTCAGGTCGCCGATGTCCGCCTCGAGCTCCTCGGCAAAGAAGCGACGGATCGATCCTACGAGATACGACTCGATCTCGGGGTCCATCTTAATGGGCATAGTGATTCCCTACTCTGTTGCGGATGCCAGTGACGTCTTGTGCGGAAACTACCGGGGATCAGAGTCGAAGTTGAGCTCGTCCTGATCCTCGCTGACGCTCGGCGCCCGCACAGCAGGACCGGCTTCGGGCGCCTTGCGCGGCTCACCCTCGGGCTCGTAATGGGAATCGTCCCGTGGTGCCCGCAACGGCCGTTCGCGCCTGCGCCTCAATCGCTCGCGACGATGCGCGGCGCGGGCGCCAAGCCAGATCACAAGAGCGAACAGTGCAACCGCAAGCCCGATGAGTAGCCACAGAGGAACCATCCATACCGTGCGGGTGGTGACGACCTCGGTGGGCGATGTTGCCCCCTGCTCGAAGTACTGCAAGCGCATCTCGACGGTCTGGGGACCCAAAGCAGAAGCCACCGTCGTCATCTCGCCCGAGATCTCAAGGCTCGCGCCGGCGTAGACCGGAGTGTCAGACGCAACCTCTGCCGAGACGAGTTCGCGCTCATTGCGATCAAGCAAAGCAATGGTGCCTGCGGTGCGCTCGTTGACGTTGCCTTCGTTGTTGATCGAGAACTTGTAAGGTATGACGTTGCCTATCACGAAAGAGGGGACCTCGAACGGCCGCACTTCGAGCCTCTCGACGAACTGGCCCTTCACGCGAAGCTGCACTCGGGCACCGATACGCCCGGAGACCTGCGAAGCACTGCCTGCGGACTCCGGTAGAAAATCGAACATCTCGAAGAACATCACGACGTTGTGGTCGCCGGGAGTCGCATCGCGCGGAGGCGAGAAGTCAAATTTCACCAGAACTCGCTGCTCGGGAGCAAGTTCAAGGTATGGCGTGTTGCCGACAGCCTTGCTGTCAGCGGGCATGTAGACCCGCATCCAGGTGGCGGAACTGGAGAATATACTCGCCCCTTCGCGGGACGGCAACGGGAAACTCTGCTCACCCTTGTCATTGATCTCGACGTCCGCAACGTAGACCAGAACCTTGATGTCCTCATCTCCGTCGTTGATGACCTCGACCTCGCCCGACCCGGTCATCGCCGGATCGATCTCGAAGGAGAAGGAGCCCGACGACAAGGCGATCGTCTTGACTGCCAGAGCGGTTCCGGGCGACTGAAGGCCGAGCACAAGCACGACGCATAACAGAAGTGCCAAGGTGCGGCGCAGACGCATTAGATACCCACCGCCTCGCGGAACTGGCGCGCCTGGCGCCGGGCTACCGGGACGTGGGTCTCATCGCGATCCGAAACGACCACGACATATGCCCCGTCGACTCGCAGGATCTCCTTGATCTTGTTCAGGTTCACCATGAAGCTGCGGTGGACCCGGACGAACGACTCTTTCGACAAACGGGACTCAAGTTCACCCAGGGTCAGGTCCACGAGATACTGGTTCTCAAACGTGTGCGCGTAGGTCGACTTGTTGCGAGCGGACAAGAACACGATGTCCTCGATCGACAGCAATACCGTTCGCCCGCCCTTGCGCACGGCGAGCTTACGGAAATCCCCCTCGGTGCCTCCCACGGTCTCGCCCGACAAGCGGCGCGAGCCCTTGGCGAGACTCTCGACGCGCGCGGAGAGCTCCAACATGTTGAAGGGTTTGCTCATGTACTGCTGAGCGCCCTGTTTGAAAGCGAGGATCTTGGCCAGGTCCTGCGTCTTGGCGGTGAGCATGATCACGGGGATGTCGGCGGTCGCCGGGTTGTTGCGGATTTCCATGAGGGCCATCCAGCCATCGACCCTCGGCATCATGATGTCGAGAATGACAACGTCCACTGGTTCCCGGTTGAGCACTTCGATGCCCTCGGCACCGTCTGCGGCGCCGAGCACATGCATCCCGTCGGCGCCCAAGCCCATCTGGATCATCTCGACGATTGACTCGTCATCATCGATGACCAATACGTTGATCTGCTCGCTCACGACCATCTCCGTCCGCAGGCACTGATGAACGGTCATTCATTACGTTCATCTCCCCATCCTGCCACTCAGTATAACCGATGCGCCGATGAACGTGATTTCCAGAGACCATCTAGTATCAACGCCCCACTATGGTGCTGTTCGGGACCGCCCAATCGAGATAGTCGCCACTCATCTCTTCTCGGGGCCGGAGACTCTCTTAACGCCTAAGAGGTACCCGCCATTCATCCGCAGAATATCGCCATAGAGAGAACGCTGGTCCGTGTCGCACCTCCGCCCACCGAAGCATTCGACCGCAGAACATGCTACGCATGTACTTACATTCAGTTTCCGCCGACAATGTGATCAGGGGCACAACACAATATGATCGGCGGGCAGGTCGACGGGACGCATGGCGTTCGCGTCCACGTCGGTTTGTGGTATCTGGAAGGTAGGCCTTGGCGCCTGGCAAGACGCACAGCGAGAACCCTCGACAGCGGCGGCTTGCGCGCGCCCGTCTCCGCCCGCGCGCGTTGTTAAGCGCCCTTATGGTCGCGCTCCTCCTCATGCCCGCCTCTATCGCGTCCGGAATCGTGTCGACCACGATCACGATCGACGCTGACTTCGGCGACTGGGCCGGCGTTCGTGGCGATGCTGCCAACACCGTACACGACACACAGCTCTCCGATCCCGATCCCGACTGGCCTGGCCAGCCCGATCGCGACACGTACCTCTGCAACGCGACTTGGGACAGCCAGTATCTCTACCTGGCCTACAGGCGAACGGCCGGCGGGACCAAAGCGATCACTTTCACGGCCTACATCGACCGCGGCGCGGACGGCCTGCTCCAGAACACCGATGTGGTCGCGTGGTGGACTGTTGGACAGAGCACGTCGAGCCGCTACGCAGACGCCCATGCACCCAGTCCGACGGCCGGCATCTTCCAATACAACCAGGCGATCGACGGCAAGGGCGGGCCTTTCGTTCATCCGGGCGGCGACCCCATGGGCCACGACGGCGAGACCCCGGATGGCTGGGCGAACGTACAGAGCGGGAACCTGCCTCCCACTCAGCCGATGGACGGCTGGTTCGCGGACAACGGCATCGAGTTCGAGGGCAAAGTCGCGTGGAGCGACCTTGGCGTCGCCGCGGGCAGCCCGATCGCAATCCACTTCGCCAACGCGAACGGGGAGTCATTCGGCGTGAAGTGGACCCCCAGTAACACCTACAAGGTAATCGGTGGCGGCAATGTGCTCGAGGAGAACCGCGGACAGATCGAGGACAACGTCGACGGCCTGTGGTGGCTGCGATCTCGCGGCTTGGAAGTGAGCCCGGACAACGCTCAGGGCGCCAAGCCCGGAGAGACCGTCATCTACACCCACACGATAAAGAACACCTCGAATACTGCCGACACGATCAACCTCTCGACGCTGCCCGGCGGTTGGCCGGCGATAATCACCGACACCTCAGGCAACCCGATCTCCTCGGTGAACCTCGCCGCCGGCGCAAGCACGACCATGCAGGTGCGCGTCACTATCCCGGTCGGCGCCGCCGACGGATCCCAGAACGTGACGACGCTCATAGGAAACTCGCAGACTGATCCGGCCGTGACCGACAGCGCCACGGACACCACGTTCTCGGGTCGCGTCACGGTCACTCCGGACCGTTCGGGCTCCATGGCGCCCGGCCAGACCATCACTTACCGATTCACTGTTGGAAACAACCTGCCGGGAGCAGGCGTCTACGACCTTGGCGCACTCTCAGCCCTTAACTGGACGACCAGGATCACCGACACATTGGGCAATCAGATTGCGAACGTGAGCCTTGCCGGAGGAGAAAGCCGCGAAGTACTCGTGTCCATCGATGTGCCATTGGGCGCCGCCGTCGGCATCCAGGACGTGACGCGACTCACGGCGACGCTTCAGGGGCAGCCCGCGGTCAAAGCCACGGCGACCGCCACCACCGGGGTCCTTGGCCCGCTGCTCATCGAGCCGAGCCGTACGGGCTTCACCGGCGCAGGCACAACGATCGACTACCTGCACACCGTGACCAACAGCTGGCCGACTTCGCGCACGGCGACCCTCGGCTTCACCTCACCTCACTCGTGGCCGGTCAAGTTCTTCAAGACGGACGGTGTCACTGAGATTACCTCCTTGGATCTCGGCCCGAACGGGGACGCACAGGGCTTCATCACGCGCGTGTACGTGCCGACCGGCGTTGCAGCCAACACCGTAGACGCGATGCAGGTCAGCGCGACTGCGAATGGTCTGACTGTGTCGGTCACCGACACCACGACGATTCGCCGACTCGCCACCTACAAGGACGTGGGCTACACGGACTACTCGACCGAGTACACCCTCGGCGAGAGCATCTATGGACGCGCGACCGGACTCGCATCCGGCAGCGTGTACTTCAAGTGGTATGACGCCGCGGGCAACCTCGTGAGAACGAGCCCCGTGCGAACGGTCGACACGATGGGCATGGCGTTCGACACCTGCCCGAGCACGCTCACTCAACCGACGGGCGGCTGGCGTTGCGAGCTGTACAACAACAGCAACACCCTGCTCGAGACCTCGAGCTTCAACGTGCGCTGGAACGCGGAGATCACCGCGCTGTCCGCGAGCGATGCTCCAACGGTCGGCTCGACCGTTGCGGTGAGCTCATCGGTGCGCAACGACAACACCCAGGTCATCAGCAACAGCACGATGACCTACACCATCTGGTGGGACGAGAACGGTGACGGCGTGTTCGGCGCCAACGACACCTACATCGACTCGGCAGGCCTCCCGCACACGTGGGACGGCTCGACGCCCATCTCCACGCACGCGACCTCGATCAACACCGTTGCGGCAGGTGCCACCTGGACC
>JAHIQC010000234.1 GCA_018902765.1 Actinomycetota bacterium
ACCTGACCCTATCCTCCACCAACGCAATATATATCGCAGGCTGCTGCGAACTTCTCGGTTCAGCATACAAAGAGATCGGGAGGCTCTCGTCAGCCGAGGAGACCTACGACCGGGCGGCAAGTATCTACGAACAGCTAGGGAGTGCAGAAGACCTCGCGCGGATGAAACATCAATTGGGGGATGTCTACTTGGACAATGGGCGCTTGGAAGATGCACGAGCCGCGTACACCGCTTCGCGCGCAGCGTTCAAGAAGGCAGAAGTATGGGATTGGTACGGCCATTCGACAATGCACCTGGCCAATACCTTCCCCGACGACGAAGCGGAAGCACTGTTCTTGGAAGCCAAGGCTGCGTACAACTCGTTAGGGCTGGAGGAAAAGGTCGTGCGGATCACCTCGGCGCTCGGGCAAATCTACGCGCGGCGGGAGGAACTCGACCGGGCGGAGGCCTGCTTCCTCGAAGCTATCGATTTCTTCATCCGCGACAACGACGCATTCTCTCTGGCGGATGCCGACTTCACTCTGGCCGGTCTGTACTGGAAGCGAAACGACTTCGCCAATGCGGAGAAACATTACGAGCGCGCCGGTGAGACGTACGTCAAATTCGGTGTCTTCCAGCGGGTGGCGGGATGCGATATCAACCGAGCTTCGCTATGGGCCGCACACGCACAGAACCCCGCGACGCGCAGCGCAATGCTCGGCTACGCGATCGATCTGATGCTGCCAGCGGTTCTCTTTCTCAACGAGCAGGGGCACCAATTTCAGTCCGTTGCTCATCGTCAAGCATGGAAGATTCTCCATCGAGTCTGGATGAACAAAGTGTTTGCATTGGCTCATGAGGTCGGCGACACCAAACTCATCGCAGAACTGGTGGAGATGAACGTGAACACAGGCGTCTACAGCACGCAGGAGGTCTCAGTAAGCGCACTGCGGGACGCATCCCGGATGGTGGGTACGCTGACCCGCGTCGGCTCTGTATCGACTGGCGCGGCGCCCGTCCGAGCCATGGCACTTTCTTCCGTCGCTTCGCGTTTGGTCGCCGGGGCTGTACTACCGCAGTTGCCGCCACCGAGATTGCTCATGCCCGATGGCAGTATCGCAGCGGAGAAGTATCTGGATTCGATTCTGCAAAGGTTTGACGTAGAGGAACGCCCTGGTGAACCGATTCGCACGTGGTGACGCTATTCGCCGGTCGCAGTGCGGGCGGGTGCCACCGTATGTGTCAAAGACGCCCACACCAATGGGGTTGATATGAGGTCGCCACTCTTTCTCCACTGATCGAGTTGCGCGCATTGCCACTTCCGCAACACACCGACCGGGTCCGAATCAGTGTGTGCCGCATCGACGGTCATCGCAAGCCCGCTCGTTGGCCTGTGCCCTTTCGAAAGCTCGGGAGCCGCCACACGGAACGCATGGTCGGTGGGGAGTGTCCATCGGGTTGTCGTCACGAGTTCCGCACCAGAGTTCACCATGGCGACAACCAAACCGAAAGTCTCGGCCGACCGGTAGTCGGCGCCTCCCTCACACGCGATGAGTGCGACTCTGTTCGGCATAGGCCAAATCTCGTGTCCTGGCCTGCCGTCCGCCTGCGTGCTGGCAGTTCCGATCAACAAGTCCAGTGCACCCAACGGTCGGTGGTCGTCAACGTGCGTCGCTGCCAACTCCCCGTTCTCCTCGACACGGCGCAGAGGTTCCAGAAGTCCTAAGTCACTTGCGGTGTCGGAAAGGTGCAAGGCTGCTGAGCCTGGTTCGTCTGGCCGTGACGACACGTGCCCGAAGTAGAAGAAACGTGAGCGTGGTGTTTCCCTCAACGCTTTGCCCAAGCCCTCCCGAAATACGCTTCCACCAACAGGAATGACCTTGTCGCGGCGGAGTGCGCGCCCTTGAGCGACGTGGTCGTCGATCATTGCTTTGAACTGCGCTTCCGCGGCAGGATCCAGCGTTCGGGTCAGTCCGTGGGCCTGTGCACGCGCCGGAAGTTTGGGGTCAATCACGAACAGGGCCGGAAGTGCGCTGGTCTCCGCCCAACTCTGGGGGATTCGACTCCTCTCGGCGTGCACCGTGGATGGTGGATCGTAGATGATCTGCGCTGCCTCGATGAGTCGTAGATTCTTGTCGATACTCAGTAACTCCCACGGCACCCGCGCCAGACGCGGACTCGGGGTGAGTCGAATGCGAATCGGGACCCTGTCAGCTAGTCGTTTTTCGATTTGCTTGCGCAGTTGCCTCGGCAAGACACATTGCGCGAGTTGCTCAGCCAGAAGTCGTTCAGCGGTGACATCGGCAAAGGCTCCGTCACACATTGC
>JAHIQC010000235.1 GCA_018902765.1 Actinomycetota bacterium
GAACGCACCTTTGGGCTCATTTGACAACGGCATAAAGCCGTCCACCGGGAGCCGGTGGATGCGTTCAGTGGTTATGGCGGAGGGGGTCCACCCGATCCCATTCCGAACTCGGTAGTTAAGCCCTCCAGCGCCGATGGTACTGCGGTGTAGTCCGTGGGAGAGTAGGACGCCGCTGAACGCATCCAACGGCTCTTGTTGCATTCTGGGAGTACTCTCAGGGCCTCAAGAGCGCTTCAAACGCTAGACTGGCACAAATGAAGATAGAGCCGCTCGATTGCGGGCAGCTGTTGCCATGAACGGGGTGCAAGCATGCGTGTCCAAGAGCAACTTCCGGTTACTCCGGCTCGTGCATTGGCGCCGCGATACCGCGTGATTCTTCACAACGACGATGCCAACACCATGGATCATGTTGTGAACACGCTTCGCCGGGTTGTCCCTCGGCTCGATGACCTGTCGGCGCAGGCGATCATGTACGAAGCCCATCGATCCGGCGTCGCGCTGGTCATCGTGTGCGCCTTCGAGCCGGCTGAGTTCTATCGCAACGGATTGAGGTCGGCTGGCCTGGGCGCCACTATTGAACAGGTCTGAGCATCAAAGATGTGAGCTGGCACGATTCGTGCACTGGCATAAGTGACTGATTCAGTCAGGATTGTGGTATTATCCGTACGATTCGATAGGTAATGGCGTCGGCTCGTTTCATGCGGCCCGGCAGATCGAAGGAGAACCCAGATGCAAGAGAGAGTACAAGCGGCTCTGGATTTGATCCGGCCGGCATTGCAGGCGGACGGCGGAGATGTCGAGCTTGTAGAGGTAGGCGAGGACGGCGTTGTCAAGGTCAAGCTCGTCGGGGCATGCCGCGGCTGCCCAATGTCGCAGCTCACCCTAGCCAACGGAGTTGAGCGGGTGCTCAAGGAGCAGGTTCCTGAGGTAGTTCGCGTCGAAGCCGTCTAATCACTGAGTCGACTTTGCGTAGGGCCCGTACCTGTTCAAGGTGCGGGCCCTACTCGTGTCACAGGACCCGGCTTGCCAAGTCGCGCGCCGCTCCTCGGCCCATATAGGTCGTTTATGAATGCCACACAGCCACTTAGAACTTAGCGGCCGCCGTTCGTCGCCTGTGCGTTGACGCACTATATGTGGGATGCGGTAAGATGCTAAACGCAACATATTGTGGAGGAGCGCAGACGGGCCCACTCGGGCCCGTTCGTCGCTTGAGAGACCGAGGTACCCAAGAGAGGGGCGGGCAATGCCTGACGCCGCGCGTAAGACCGAGTATTCCCGAGCTATCGACGATATCCTGTCGCCCAACTCGCTCAAGGTGCTACAGAAGCGCTATTTGCTTAAAGACGAGGCTGGCAATCCAGTAGAGCAGCCTAGTGATATGTTCCGCCGAGTGGCTGAGAACATAGCCTCGGCGGAGCTGGCCTTCGGAGGAGATGCAGAGACTGTCGCGGAGATCGCGGCGGACTTCTACGACCTCATGACTACTCTGGAGTTCCTGCCGAACTCACCCACCCTCATGAATGCCGGCCGTGAGATTCAGCAGCTTTCCGCGTGCTTCGTTCTGCCGATCGAAGACACGATGGACTCGATCTTCGGAGCCGTTCGCGACACCGCGATGATCCACAAGTCCGGAGGCGGAACCGGCTTCTCCTTCTCACGCCTACGCCCGGGTGGCGACCAGGTGCGTTCGACGCAGGGCGTTTCGAGCGGCCCGGTATCGTTCATGCGCGTCTTCAATCAGGCGACCGAAGCCGTGAAGCAGGGCGGAACGCGTCGCGGCGCGAACATGGGCGTTCTTCGTATCGATCACCCGGATATCCTCACCTTCATCAAGTGCAAGGCCGATGGGGACTTCGCCAACTTCAACATCTCGGTCGCGCTGACCGAGGAGTTCATGGATGCAGTCAAGGCAGGCAGCAGCTATGCGTTGTACAACCCGCGTAACAAAGAGGTAGCCGGCGAGCTTGATGCGCGCGAGGTCTACGACCTTATTGTCGAAATGGCTTGGGCCACGGGCGACCCCGGGATCATCTTCATCGACCGCATGAACAGGGACAATCCGACGCCCGCCTTGGGCGAGATCGAGTCGACCAACCCTTGCGGGGAGCAACCCCTGCTTCCGTAC
>JAHIQC010000236.1 GCA_018902765.1 Actinomycetota bacterium
ACTACCGCGTCGATGGCGCAGCGCAGGTTGCTGGAACCGCATTCGCGGTTTCGACCACCGGTTCGCACACCTTGGAGTTCTGGTCCGTTGATGTCGCGGGCAACGTTGAAGCCCATCGTTTCGCACAGTTCGAGATCGTCGCGCGTCCGCCGGCGACGATGTATGTCCCCGTGGCGGGTTCGTCGCGCTATGAGACAGCCGTGCGCGCATCCGAGCGCACCTTTGCATCGGGAGCGGAGTGCGTGGTCATCGCCACTGGCTCCAACTGGCCTGATGCCCTGGGTGGAGCCGCACTGGCTGCCGCAGAAGGCGGACCGATCCTTCTGACCGACGCGAGCGCACTTCCATCAGCGGTGGCTGCTGAGGTGTCGCGATTGGGTGCCACCCGCGCCTACATCCTGGGCGGAACCGGGGCAGTTGGCCCTGGTGTCGAAGGGGCCCTTGCTTCGATGCTCGGTGCAGGCAACATCACGCGCATCGGAGGAGCCAACCGATATCAGACAGCGGAGCTCATTGCCGCCAAGAGCGTCGATGTCCTTAACGCATCGGGCACGTATGACGGCACCGCTTTCGTCGCCACCGGCGCGAACTTCCCCGACGCGCTTGCCGCAGCCCCGATATCGGCAGCCAAGGGCTGGCCGCTGTTCCTAGCGGGCCCCAATGGGCTGTCGCCCAGCACCTCCGCCGCCATGTCGAGTGCCGGAGTGAGCGACGTTGTGATCCTGGGCGGGACCGGAGCTGTCTCCTCGGCGGCTGAGACTTCGCTCAAGAGCACGTACGGGGCGACCTCGGTCACCCGCCTGGCTGGCGCGAATCGCTATGATACGGCTGTTGTGGTGGCGACGTGGGGCTGCGCGAATGCGGGCTTGTCGTGGGACGGTCTGGCTATTGCGACGGGTACGAACTTCCCCGACGCGCTTGCCGGTGGCGTGATGCAGGGCCTCGAGGGCTCGGTCATGCTGCTCACCCCGCAAACTGCGCTGCATCAAGCGACGTTGGATTGCCTGACGCTGAACAAGGCATCGGTTCGCTCGGTCAAATACCTGGGCGGCACCGGCGCCGTGAGCACCGCAGTTCGCAATCAGGTAGGCGCAATCCTCTACTGACGCCCAGTGGCGTCTGATTCCTCGGCGTGATGCCCGTTCCTGTTCGCAGGGGCGGGCATTCGTTGCTTCGGGGGCCCGCTCGCCTCGGCTGTCGAGCCTCGCCGCTTGCTTCGGGGGCATGGTAACGTTGCTTTCGTAACGCGGCTCATCGGCAACACCTACAGGGGGGCGCTTCATGGACAAGGCATTCATTCTCTCTGAGATAACGAAAGCGATGCGGGGAAAGGACAAGCCCAGGCTGTCGATCCTGCGTCTGGTGAAGAACGAGATAGAAGTCAAGGAGAAGGCCACCGGCGAGGTAATGTCAGATGCCGATGTCGTCGCCACCTTCAAGAAGGTCCTGAAGCAGACCGGCGAGACCCTCGAAGGCTCGATCAAGGTCGGCACGGATGCGGATCGCACTGCACTTCTGCAGTTGCAGGTCGACATATTGAGCGAGTACCTCCCGAAGCAGGTCTCCGGCGACGAGTTGCTCGCCATCATCGATCGCGTGCTAGCCGAGACCGGCATCAGCGAGAAGCGCGATATGGGCAAAGCGATTGGGCAAGTGGTCGCGGCGACGAGCGGCAACTGCGACAAAGCCGAGGTGGCGCGCATCATGGGCGCGCGCTTGGCATAGGCGCTGGGTTGCGTTGGGCCTCCCGCGGATGCTGAATGTGAGAGGAGTCTCATCTTGCTCTCACGTGCGAGTCACGTCGGACGCCGAAGATAAGGGTGCATGATCACCCGAATCTGGAGGTCCGTATGAACTTGAAGAGGCTCATGAGATCGAAAGTCGTCTGGCTGACGGCCGCTGTGCTCTCCCTGATGCTGGCTGCTGTGGCAATCGCCCAGGCTGCACCAACTATCCCGTCGGGAGCCACCCCACCGGCATCTCACGCCGACGGACGCTCCACCGATGCTTGCACAGACTGTCACACCGTCGTGACAGTTCCGACGCCGATCGTGCTTCCTGTCCCGATCACAATTCCGGGCCAAGACGCCGACGATGACGACGCGACTGAGATCGAGGACGCGCTGGAGGTCGAGGACGCCGATGACGCTGATGAGGTCGACGACGCGCACATGGACGCCGATGACGCCGACGAGGCCGACGAGGTCGATGAGGCCGATGACGCCCACATGGACGCCGATGACGCCGATGACGCCGACGACGCCGATGACGCCCACATGGACGCCGATGACGCCGATGACGCCGACGACGCGCACATAGACGCCGTTGAGACCGGCACCCACTCCGAGGAGTCTGGTTCCGAGTCCGACTGATTTAGTTTCCAGATGTCGCGCAACACACGATTCACTCATCATGCGGGGAGGCTCCATCGGAGCCTCCCTTTGCGTTCAAAGGTCCGCGATCCGCCGGCAACACACACTGGCAAGGGTCTTGCTTTCGGAGTGGTTAGCGTGCTAATAGTTAGCAAGCTGATTATCACTTCGATCCGCGAGGGACCCCCATGCATTCACATTCTGAGCGCTGTCATGCCCACGGACATGGCCCGGTGAACCTGCCGGAAATGACCGTGGACGAGAACACGCCGCAACCGTTTCGCACCTACTACGCGATGAGGGACGTGTTCCGCGCACAAAAGCACTTCATGCTGAAGAGCATCGGCGATAAGAACACGCACCCAGGACAGGCAATCTGTCTGTGGGCGCTTTCGAAGAACGACGGAATCAGCCAAAGCGACCTGGCCGACATTCTCGGGATCGCGCGCCCCACCGTCAGCACGATGCTGCAGAAGATGGAGCGCGCGGGTCTGGTCGAGCGGCGAGTAGACGAGGCCGATCAGCGCTACACCCGCATTCACATGACCACAGCCGGCAGCGCACTGCATGACGAGCTTCAGGCCGTGCATGCTGAGATGGTCGAAGCCACAATAGGTCCGCTGTCGAACGATGATCAGATCGAGCTTGAGCGCTTGCTGCTCCTCGTGACAGAGAACATAGAAACAGGCATGGCATGATCGCGCTCATGAAGCAGTACCTGCGACCGTATGTGAAGCCGCTTGTCATCGTGGTGGTCCTGGTATTCCTCCAATCCATAGCGAACCTGTATCTGCCCGAACTCAACGCGGACATCATCAACAACGGTGTCTCGAAGGGCGATACCGCCTACATCTGGCGCATCGGCGGGCTCATGGTATTGGTGACCGGACTTCTGGGCCTCGGCTCGATCGTCTCGGTCTACTACGGTTCGAAAGTTGCGATGGCCTTCGGTCGCGATGTGCGCAGTGCGCTGTTCCGTCGCGTCCAAAGCTTCGCCCAAACCGAGATCAACGTCTTTGGTGCCGCTTCTCTCATCACGCGCAACACCAACGACGTGCAGCAGGTTCAGATGGTGCTCGTGATGATGCTGAACGTCATGATCATGGCACCCATCACCATGGTCGGCGGCATCATCATGGCGATCAGGCAAGACGTCGTGCTCTCTTGGATGATCGTGGTCATCCTCCCGCTCATGGCGGTCATCATCGGACTCATGCTCAGGACCGCGCTGCCACTATTCCGGTCGATGCAGGCCAAGATCGACCGTGTGAACCAGGTCATGCGCGAGAAGCTTGCGGGAGTTCGCGTCATCCGGGCGTTCGTGCGCACCGATTTCGAGGAGCGGCGCTTCGACGAGGCGAACCGGGACCTCACCGACACGCAGCTCAAGATCAACCGCATGTTCGCGCTCATGCTCCCGCTGCTCATGGGGATCTTCAACTTCTCAACAGTCGCCATCATCTGGTTCGGCGCGGATCGGGTAAGCAGCGGTGCGATGCCGATCGGCAACCTCACGGCGTTTCTTTCCTACATCATGCAGATTCTCATGTCGGTGATGATGGCGGTCGTCATGTTCGTCATGGTGCCTCGCGCGGCAGCCTCCGCGACGCGCATCAAGGAGGTCCTTGACACACCATCGAGTGTGAACGACCCCAAAGAGCCCACAACAGAATCGGGCCTCTCGGGTCAGATCGAGTTTCGCGACGTGGAGTTCCGCTACCCCGGTGCCGAGGAGCCCGTGCTGTGCGGCGTCTCGTTCACCGCGTACCCGGGCGAGACCACTGCGATCGTGGGCAGTACCGGAAGCGGCAAGTCGACACTCATCAACCTGATTCCGCGCCTGTATGACGTCACAGGTGGCAGCATTCTGGTTGACGGCGTAGACGTAAGAGAGATGTCCTTGTCCCGTTTGTGGGGCCGCATCGGCTTCATCCAACAACGGGCGTTCTTGTTCTCGGGCACCGTGGCGAGCAACCTGCGCTACGGCAAGGAGGATGCTTCCGAGGAGGAGCTGTGGCACGCGCTCAGTGTCGCGCAAGGTCGCGATTTCGTAGCCGAGATGCCCGAGGGCCTGGAAGCCACGATATCGCAGGGTGGTGCGAGCGTTTCAGGCGGGCAACGCCAGCGTCTGGCCATCGCGCGCGCGCTCATCAAGCGCCCTGAGGTCTACGTGTTCGACGACAGCTTCTCGGCTTTGGACTTCAAGACCGACTCCAGGCTGCGAGCGGCGCTCAAGCACGAGACCGTCGAGTCGACTGTGATTATCGTGGCTCAACGCGTGAGCACAATCATGGACGCCGACCGCATCATCGTTATGGACGGTGGCCGGATCGTCGGGATTGGAAGACATTCGGAACTCATGGATAACTGTGAGACTTATCGCGAGATTGTCTTCTCGCAGCTGACTGCGGAGGAAGTGGCATGAGCGAGACCACCAAGGAAGCTCCATCAAGAGGTCCCGCAGGCCCCGGCGGCGGAGGATTCGGACCTGGGCGCCACCTAGGCGTAGGCATGCCCGCACCCAAGTCCAAGGACTTCAAAGGATCGTTCAAGCGTCTTGCGGGCTATTTGCGCCCCCAGATGGTGCTGATAATCATCGTACTGGTGCTCGCTGCCGCCAGCGTTGCCTTCAATATCGTGGGTCCCAAGCTCCTCGGCAACGCAACCAACCTCGTGTTCGAGGGCGTCGTGGGTGCGCAGCTGGGAGAGAGTCTGCCCCCTGGAGCCACCAAGGACCAGGCTGTTGCAGAGCTTCGCGCTGCGGGCAAGACCGAGTTCGCTGACATGCTTGCGAGCATGGACGTCACTCCCGGCGAGGGAGTTGACTTCGATGCGGTGCGTCAGTTGCTCATGCTCGTCGCGCTCGTGTATGCGCTCAGCGCGATTTTCGGGTGGATGCAGCAGTACCTCATGGCTGGTGTCGCGCAGCGCGCTGTCTACCAGCTCCGTCGTCAGGCCGACGAGAAGCTCGCGCGACTACCCTTGCGCTATTACGACTCGCAACCACGCGGCGACGTACTCTCGCGTGTGACGAACGACATCGACAACATTGCGCAGACGCTCCAGCAGAGCCTGACGCAGATCATCACGGCGCTGCTCACCATCATCGGCGTGTTGGCGATGATGTTTTGGATAAGCCCTCTTCTGGCGCTCGTGTCTCTACTGACGCTACCGCTTTCGATCGGAAGCGCGATTCTCATCGCCAAGCGCTCGCAGAAGCAGTTCGCAGCGCAGTGGAAGCACACCGGCACACTCAACGGCCACGTCGAGGAGATGTTCTCCGGGCACGCCATCGTGAAGGTCTTCGGTAGGCAGGAAGAGGCCATTGCGGTCTTCGACGAAGAGAACGAACTGCTGTACGAAGCGAGCTTCAAAGCGCAGTTCATCTCGGGCATCATCATGCCGTCCATGAACTTCATCAACAACCTGAACTACGTGGCCATCGCCGTCATCGGTGGGTTGCGCGTGGCTCGGGGCCAGATGTCCCTAGGTGACGTGCAGGCATTCATCCAGTACTCACGCCAGTTCACTCAGCCCATCACTCAAACGGCGAGCATCATGAATGTGATGCAGTCCACCGTGGCATCCGCCGAGCGCGTGTTCGAGCTGCTCGACGAGTCCGAGGAGATCCCTGAGGCCGAGAAGCCAGTTACGATCCCCCACGTAGAGGGTCACATCGAGATGTCGGGCGTGTCGTTCCGTTACGAGGCTGACACCCCGCTGATCGAGGACCTCTCACTGGATGCCAAGCCGGGCAGCACCGTCGCCATTGTCGGGCCGACGGGTGCGGGCAAGACCACGCTCGTGAACCTTCTCATGCGCTTCTACGAGATCGATGAGGGCACGATATCGATCGATGGAATCGACATCCGCGAGATGAGCCGCAATGACCTCAGGCGCACATTCGGCATGGTGCTTCAGGATGCGTGGCTGTTCAAGGGCACCATCCGAGACAACATCGCCTATGGTCGCGAAGATGCGACCGAGGAGGCTTTGGACGAGGCGGCGCGCGCCGCTCACGTCGACCACTTCGTGCGCACATTGCCTGACGGCTATGACACCGTCTTGGACGACGAGGCATCCAATATATCGGCAGGGGAGCGCCAGCTGCTCACCATCGCGCGTGCGTTCTTAGCCGATCCCGAGATCCTCATCCTCGATGAAGCCACGAGCTCGGTGGACACGCGCACCGAGGTGCTCATTCAGCAGGCCATGTCGCGCCTCATGAAGGGGCGTACGAGCTTCGTGATCGCGCACAGGCTCTCCACGATCC
>JAHIQC010000237.1 GCA_018902765.1 Actinomycetota bacterium
GTGGACGGGATATCGGATGGCGTCAGAACAGGCTCACCCATGTCGACCGTGGCCATAGCCAGGGTTCCGTCCGACTCGCGCGTGAATGTGATCGGCTTGATGCCGCCGAGTGTCTCGATGCGCAGAGTCTCGGCATCAGCTGCGACCATCCCATGGTCGACCACGTACTTGGCGAAGCACCGTATCCCGTTGCCACACATCTCCGCCGTAGTCCCATCGGCGTTGTAATAGTGCATGAAGAAGTCGGCGTCGGTAGTGGTTGCGGGACGCACAAGAATGAGGCCGTCAGCCCCGATACCAAAGTTGCGGTCGCAGAACCACGCTACCGCCCCAGGCGAGAACTCATACCCAAGATCCATGTCCTCGATGAACACGAAGTCGTTGCCCAAGCCGTGCATCTTGGTGAATCGGATGTCCATTTTGGGAACTCGCCCTTCTCCTACTCGCCAACCTCGAACGGATACGGCGATGGTTCGCCAGATTCTATCAGTTCAAAGGTGCGATCCAGGACTCGCTCAGGTGACATTTCAGTGACATCGATCCAACGTACGCGCTCATCGGCTCTGAACCATGTGAGCTGACGCTTCGCATAGCGACGAGTGGCCTGTTTGACTTGCTCCACAGCCTGCTCGAGTGGCATGTTGCCGTCGATGACGGGGATGAATTCTTTGTAGCCGATCGCCTGAGAGGCGGTGATCGCACCTCGCAGCCCTGACTCAAGCAGCTCTTCGATCTCAGCGATAAGCCCGCGCTCCAGCATGCGATCCACCCTGACTCCGATGCGCTCGTACAGCGCCAGTCGGGGTAACGTCAGGCCGATGAACGAGGAATGATAGTGCGAATCCCGACTGGCAGAGCCTTCTGCTTGTCGCGCGTAGCTCGTGCCACCGTGTACCATCTCCAGCGCGCGAATGATGCGGCGGATGTTGTTCTGGTGAATGAGCGCCGCCGCATCGGGGTCGAGCTCACGCAGCCGCTCGTACATGGCGAGGGTACCGATCTTCTCAGCCTCCGCTTCGAGCTCGTGCCGCAGCGGTGCTGTGAGCTCCCCACGCGGGAACTTCAAGGTGTCCAAGGCTGCACGAACATACAGCCCGGTTCCGCCGACGAGCACGGGTACATGGCCCCTGCCCCGTATCTCATCGATAGCTTCGCGTGATGCGACCTGGTAGAGCGCGGCGCTGAAGTCGTGACCCGGATCCACAAGATCCAGGCAGTGGTGAGGCACTCGCCTATCGGACTCAGGCGTCTTTGCCGTGCCGATGTCCATTCCGCGGTAGACCTGCATCGAATCCGCGCTCACGATCTCACCGCCGAGCGCGACTGCCAGGTTTTCGGCCAGCTCGCTCTTGCCTACGGCCGTAGGCCCAACGATAGCGAACACCGCTTCGCGGTCCCCTCCGGTATCAAGCAGCGCGCGGTGTGCATCAGATGTATCTATCGACACGGAATCGCTCCAGTCTGATCTTGTCATCGGGCGAAATGCCGGCCTTTCGAGAAGCGATGTCGACCTGCTCTTCGGCGGTGTCGACACCCTCGAGATCCGGTAATAGCAAACCACGCTTCCATCCGGCGGTGACGATCACGCCGAACTTCGCAGGGTCAAGATCTTCGAACTTGCATTGATGGGCCGCATGCAGCACATCGACCGAGACATCCAACTCGCCGAGCTCGTCGGTCGTCATCGGCGGAAAACGCGGATCTTGGGTCGCCGCCTGAATCGCATTGCGGACAACTTCCATCCCTAGTGTAGGCTCTGTTGGCGATATCGTGCCAATGCAACCACGAAGCGCACCGTGGAGATGCAATGAAACGAAGGCACCCGCACGTGCTGGCAAGGCCTCATCTGTGAACGGATCCGGCCGAATCTCAGCGCCGGTTTGGAGGTATGCATCTATCGCGCGACGAGCTAACACGACTATCTCGCTCTCGTCGTGCCCCGCCGCACCGCCCTTTGAGCCCGATTGCGGTGTGTCGACCACGGCACCCCCGCTCACGATGGCCTCCGATCCTCGGGCGACCAACTCCTCGTTGATAACTGCGGTCAGATACCCCACCCCCCACGGCGCCTCGTATGACAAGACGCGTGCTGCGGCAGGCGCGGCCACACCACCCAACGTGACAAAGGATCGCAGCCCACACTCCCCCGCCCTTTCGACGAGCTCCGGATCGATGTGCGACAGCCCGTCGAAATCCGAATCCGCTACAAGCTTCACCAATAGCTGGTCGAACTCCTCGGCGCGTGGATCGAATCCGGCTGGAGCCTCGGGGCTCAGCCGATGGCTGCAATCACCACTGGCAACGAACGCGATCTTCCTGCCAAGGAGCGCCGACACGCTCGCCAGCTCCTCGCCCACAGCGCGGTGAGATTCATACGATAGCCATGACAGCGAGAGCACCAGAAGCGGCCAACGCCCCTCTGGATCCAGGAAGCTCATGGGCACGAGAACCGCATGGTCGAGCTCGCTGCTGGACAGGCTCGTACTTGCAGCCCTATCGACCGCAGGGATACCCCGTTTCGCCAGGGCCTCGAGCAAGGCATCGGCGAGCACGGGGTCACCTTGGTAGCGCAAAGCCACTCCCGGTGCCCCGAACTGACCTAGGTCACCAAAGACCTCAGGAGCGGTCTCAATGACAAAGGCGTCGCCCATTGCCGGTGCGTGCGGTGTCATGATCACCACCGTATCCGGATCCCACTTAGCCAGCAGTTCCGCTGCCCGTTTCATCGCCATCGCAGAATCCGCCGTGGCGTGCGCTCTGCGTCCACCCACCTCGGAGACCATGATCGGGGGATGTGGCGCCACTATTCCGAATACTTGCGCGCTCATCACACCGAACCTCCATCGAATAGCACCGACAAACAAGGGACCGGACACGACCAGACTTAGTACGTACCCGTGATTCGCCCTGTTAGGA
>JAHIQC010000238.1 GCA_018902765.1 Actinomycetota bacterium
ACCGAGAATGGCGTGGGGTATCGTGCCGTCTTTGACCGGAACCTTGAACATGTTCTTCTTCGCGTCTTCGATGCCCTTCTTGATGGCGACGGGCACCTCCTGGGACTTACCCATGCCAACACCGACGCTGCCGGCACCGTCACCGACGACCACCAGAGCGGTCAGCGCGAAGCGGCGACCTCCCTTGACGACCTTGGAGACGCGATTGATGTAAACGACCTTTTCTTGCAGCTCCGAGACCGGAGCTTCCCTACGGGCCATACCAGTCCTCCCTAGAACTTAAGTCCGGCGCTGCGGGCGCCTTCGGCAAGGGCTTTCACGCGACCGTGATAGAGACGTCCGCCGCGGTCGAAGACCACTTCGGTGAGTCCCTGTTCGATCGCCCTACGCCCGACCAGCTCACCGACAGCTTTCGCTGCATCGATGTTGCCGCCGGACTTCACGCTACCGCGCACCTCGGAATCGACGGTCGAAGCTGAGGCCATCGTGAGGCCGGCTACGTCGTCGATGAGCTGCGCGTAGATGTTGCTGTTGGTGCGAGTCACACACAGACGGGGACGGGTCGCGGTACCAGTGACCTTGCCGCGAACACGCGTCTTGCGCCTGAGCAGACCTGCTCTCTTCGCCTTCAGCTTATCCATAACTCCACTACTCTCCTCGAAATCACCCGGCCGCACTGCGGCCGGCGCACTAATTCACTACTTCGCGGTCTTACCAAGCTTACGACGAACATGCTCGCCTTCGTAGCGCACTCCCTTGCCCTTGTAAGGCTCCGGGGGACGCCATCCACGAATCTCAGCGGCTATCTGGCCGACGCGCTGCTTATCGATCCCGCGAACGGTGATCTTGGTCGGCGCGGGAACCTCGAACGTGATGTTTGACTCTGACTTGATGTGCACCGAGTGCGAAAAACCAAGCTGCATTTCGATGTCCGAACCATTCATCGCGGCACGATACCCGACACCCACGATCTCGAGGTTCTTATGGAAGCCCTCCGATACGCCAACGACCATGTTGGCCACCAGTGTACGGGTCAGACCATGCAGTGAGCGATGCGTGCGAGAGTCCGAAGGACGCCCTACGACGATCTCACCATCTACCATCTCGATAATCATGTCTTCTTTGAACGCCTGTGACAGCTCGCCCTTTGGCCCCTTAACGGAGACCGTCGAGCCGTCGATCTTGACTTCTACCCCGGTTGGGACCGGGATGGGCTGCTTGCCGATACGAGACACGGCTATTCGCTCCTTTCCTTGTCCTGTCCGGTTACCAGATGTAGGCGATTACTTCGCCGCCGACGCCAGCCTTGCGAGCAGCGCGATCAGTCATGACGCCAGAAGACGTCGAGATGACCGCGACACCAAGGCCGCCCAGCACGCGAGGCAGATCGTCCTTCTTCGCATACACACGCAGACCCGGCTTGCTGATACGCCGAATTCCCGTGATTGTGCGCTGCTTCTTCGGACCGTACTTGAGAACGACCTCGAGTGAGTCCTGCGGCGTGGCAGCAGTGACCTTATAGTCCTCGATGTAGCCCTCTTGCTTCATGATGCGCGCGATCTCGACCAACTTCGTGGACGAGGGCATACTCGCCGACTCCTTGAACGCCGAATTCGCGTTGCGAACTCGCGTCAGCATATCGGCGATAGGGTCTGTCATGCTCATTACGTAATACCTCCTATGGTTCTCGGATGACTCCTTCGCGTGCGGTTCGCGCCGGCCCGTGGCCGGAGCGCCTGCACTCGATGGGCTCCTTAGTGATCCGTCGAACTACCAGCTAGCCTTACGGACACCAGGAAGCTCGCCGCGGCTGGCAAGCTCGCGCAGACAGATACGGCACAAGCCGAACTGTCGGTAGAACGCACGCGGACGACCGCAGCGGTTGCAGCGGTTGACGGCACGCACGGCAAATTTCGGCGCGCGATTGGCCTTGGCGATCATCGACTTCTTGGCCACTTGTAACCTCCTTACATCGGCGTCAGGGTCTGACGCCGGCGGTTATCGCTTGAACGGGAAACCGAAGGCGTCGAGCAGTGCCCTGGCTTCGTCGTCTGTCTTCGAACTCGTGACGAACGTGATATCCATGCCGCGCGTGCGAGTCACCTTGTCATAGTCGATCTCTGCAAAGATGAGCTGCTCGGTAACGCCCATGGAGTAGTTGCCGCGGCCGTCGAAGGACTTGGGGTTCAAGCCACGGAAGTCACGGACGCGCGGGATGGCTGTGGTGATCAGACGATCGAAGAACTCCCACATCCGGTCGCCGCGAAGCGTCACCTTCGCGCCGATGGGCATTCCCTGCCTGATTTTGAAGCCAGCGATCGACTTCTTGGCGCGAGCCACCATCGGCTTCTGGCCGGTGATGATGCCGAGATCCACCATCGCGGACTCAAGTTGCTTGATGTCCTGCGCGGCCTCACCGACACCCATATTCACTACGATCTTCTCAAGTCGCGGCACCATGTTCACGTTGCCGTACTCGAACTTCTCACGAAGGCCCGCAACAACCTCGCTGCGGTACTTCTCTTTGAGTCTTGGAGCCATTCTCTTCCTACCTTCCGTGTTTCTTCTCGCGTACCGGATTTCCGACCCGGCACGACTTGCAGCTCGCAGATGCGAACTACTTGTCTATATCGTTGCCGCACTTCTTGCACACGCGAACGCGGGTGCCTTCGTCGCGGCGGCGAGCAACTCGTGTTGGCTGCGAGCAACTCGGGCACAGAAGCATGACATTGCTGACATGGATCGTGCCTTCGACCTCAAGGATGCCGCCCTGCGGCTGCTTGTTGGTCGGACGCTGAGCCTTCTTGATCATATTCACGTGCTCGACGACTAGGCGCTGCTTCTCGGGATACACGCGCAGGACTCGGCTCTCTTTGCCCTTGTCCTTGCCAGTGATGACCTTGACCTTGTCGCCCTTGCGGATGGTCATGGAACTCGCCATCTTCGCGTACCTCCTAAAGGACCTCGGGGGCAAGTGAAACGATCTTCATGTACTTCTTGTCGCGCAACTCACGCGCAACAGGACCGAAGATGCGAGTCCCCCGGGGATTACCCTGGTTGTCGATGACGACAGCTGCGTTCTCATCGAACTTGATGTAGCTGCCATCCTTGCGTCGTACTTCCTTCGTCGTGCGCACAACTACCGCGCGCACGACTTCGCCCTTCTTGACCGTCCCGTTCGGGATGGCTTCTTTGACGGTGCAGACAATCACATCGCCAACACGAGCGTAGCGGCGCTTCGACCCGCCGAGAACCTTGATGCACAGCACCTTGCGTGCACCAGAGTTGTCGGCGCACTTGAGCCGTGTCTCTGCCTGAATCATCTCTTCCTCCGAACGCGTACCGAATACCAGAGGTGCGTGGAGCATGAAGCTCTGCGCGCACGTGACTTATCCGGATGCCTACTTGGCCTTCTCTACGATCTCCACGAGACGCCAGCGCTTCAGCTTGGACAGCGGGCGAGTCTCCATGATGGAGACAACGTCGCCGACCTGGCACTCGTTGTTCTCGTCGTGCGCGTGAAACTTCTTGCTATGGGTCATCATCTTGCCGTACAGGGGATGACGCTTGCGATCCTCGACCTTGACGACACACGTCTTCTCGCCACCAGCCGAAACCACAACACCCTGCCGGACCTTACGCCTACTGCGATCTTCAGTCATCTACGCTTCCTCCACACTAGCCTACGAAGCGGCCGCATCGCGCGCGGCACGCAACTCACGGGCCCGCAGCTCGGTGTGCAGGCGCGCGATGTTCTTCTTCACTGCATTGATCTGCGCCGGGTTATCCAGCTGGCCTGTAGCCAGGCGGAAGCGCAGGTTGAACAACTCGGTACGGCCGTCCGCGATCTTCTGGACGATCTCGATATCCGTTAGCTCACGGACCTCTGTAGCCTTCATCTATGCCTCACCACCATCGGAACGCATTACGAGCTTGGTCTTGATGGGCAGCTTGTGCTGCGCAAGGCGAATCGCCTCACGAGCAACGTCTTCAGGAACGCCGGCCAGCTCGAACATGATGCGACCGGGCTTGACGACTGCCACCCACTTCTCAGGGTTACCCTTACCGGAACCCATGCGGGTCTCGGCAGGCTTCTGCGTGACCGGCTTGTCCGGAAATATGTTGATCCAGACCTTACCGCCACGCTTCATGTAACGGGTCATCGCAATACGCGCGGACTCAATCTGTCGGTTGGTGATCCAACCGGCTTCGAGAGCCTTGATCCCGTAGTCACCGAAGTTGATCTCGGTGCCGCCCTTGGCGACACCCTTCCGCGAACCGCGCTGAACCTTGCGGTGCTTTACTCTCTTAGGCAGAAGCATCTAGCGCCTCCCTCCACCGTCGTTGCGGCGGCCACGGGCCGGACGATCGCGCTCGCGCTCCTCGGCGGGAGACGGGAACTTCTGTCCGGGAAGGACCTCACCGCGATAGATCCATACTTTGACGCCGACAGCGCCCATCGTCGTGCGAGCTTCCGCGGTGCCATAGTCGATCTTGGCGCGCAGCGTGTGCAACGGCACGCGACCCTCGCGATACCACTCGCGGCGACCCATCTCGGCGCCACCGAGGCGACCCGAGCACTGAATCCGGATACCGAGAGCACCACTCTTCATGGCCGAAGCGACCGCTTTGCGCATTGCGCGACGGAACGCTACTCGACCGACGAGCTGCTCGGAAACGCTCTGAGCAACGAGAACTGCGTCGATTTCCGGACGCTTGATCTCGATGAT
>JAHIQC010000239.1 GCA_018902765.1 Actinomycetota bacterium
TTCCTGAAGTACTACAATCTGTATCGACCGCATGGAGGCATCGGCGGCCAACGACCGATTTCACGGGTTCACGTGTAAACAACGTCCGTGGACCGTTCATCTAGTGCGCTCTGGGCACCCACGAGGGAAGCGTGTGGTTGAGCACGAAGTGTGACGTATATCACACTTCTGATGTATGGTCGTGGCACGAGAGCAGGCGACGGGTTCTTGGCTTCGTGCCCGTTTGGCTTGCTTCAAGTCCTGGTTTGGGGGGCGCCATGGGGCCGATCTCGGTGGGCCGTGTTCGTAAGGTTCTGCTAGCAATCGTGCTCGTGGTGGGCTGCATCGCCTCGGTGGTGAACGCCGCTGCCGATGAGGCGTTGAACGCGCGACTAACCCTCACGTTGTCGTGCAACCTAGATGCGTCCGATGGTGAGTACTTTGCGCTGATGGGCGCTCCTGTCACATTCAACTTTCTTGTCTCCAACATTGGTGATGCGCCCATTACCGGCATCAGCGTCGATGAACCTGTACTCGGCCACGTCGGAGACATCGCATCTCTGGCTCCGGGGGAGTCCCAAGAGCTGTCCGCCATAAGTGAGAGTGCGGACGGGGAGTTGAAGGGTCATGCAGCTGGCAAGGATCCGGCCGGCGGTTCGATTACTGCGAGCGACGCACTTGTTCTCGAGCGCTACATGGCAGACTCGTTCGAGGACGATCCGTGGGTCCTCAAGACCTCGTCTAAAGCGACCGCAGTGCCCGGTGACACGATCACTTACACGCTCAAATACGGGAATCAGAAGGACCACATCGTTGAAGGTGCGAAGGTGGTCGATGAGTTCGACTCGAGGGTTCTTGAGGTAGTGGATGCTGCGGGCGCCAGCGTTGAGGCGGGTCGTCTTATGTGGGTCGTCGGGCCTGGCATGAATGCGACCGAGGCTCCACGTACGATCACGTACACGATGCGTCTGAGGTCCGAGACGCCCGCGACAATCGCCAGTGCGCTCAACGTCGCCACGATTTCCAGCGAGTTCGATGTCGATGCTACCGATAACACCTCGCGTGTCTCTGTGGCGATCGATCACTACCTCGGCTTCACGCCGCCAGCTCCGACCGCGGGCTCGAGCGCAAAGTCCGCGCGAAAGACCGTTGCGACCCCGGCCGAGGAGCCATTTCTGCCTTACACAGGTACCGATTCCAGGCGCCTTGTGATCACCGCCCTGCTGTTCGCTATCGTCGGAGGAACCCTGCGGCGATTTGGAACAACCCAAGAAGCCAGTGCATAGCGGTCTGGGCCGTCCAAGTCGGCGACATTCGGTGTCCCTTCGGTTGTGGGAAATTGTGACTGGGAAACATTTGCGATTTCGATGGGCGCCGCGCTCGTCGTTCGATCGCATACGTGGACTGCGTAGCGCGGAATCCTAGGTTTGTCGTATGGTGTTATCTGGAAGTGAGAAATCGGACGGTGGGGTTACATGGACCGTCCAATCGTAGGTTAGGCACGGAAACACGGCCGTTCCGGCCATGAGGGGGAGCAGTGGATAGCTTCAAGCGGAGGGTATGGGACCTGCTTGAGGTCACGTACCACCCCGACGATCACTCGCGCATCATCGATTGGTATGACATGAGCCTCGCGGTTCTGATCGTGCTGAATGTCGTCGCTGTCGTGCTTGAGAGTGTCGACTCGATCGGTGTGCCGCTGACCGCATTCTTCTCGGCATTCGAGATCTTCTCAGTTGCCGTCTTCACCATCGAGTACGTGCTCAAGCTATGGGCCTGCACAGCGGATACCCGCTATGCAGGCCCGGTGTTCGGCCGCCTGAAGTACGCCCTCACGCCGATGGTTCTTATCGACCTGGCAGCCTTCGCACCGTTCTACATGTGGTTCTTGCCGCTGGACCTTAGGTTCCTTCGCGTGATGCGGCTCTTCCGTCTTCTTCGCGTGCTCAAACTCGGCCGGTACTCGAAGTCACTCACACTTGTCGTCCGTGTACTCAAACGGAAGAGCTCAGATCTCGCCGTAGCGGTGATTGTCTTGCTCGTGATGCTCGTCCTCGCGTCCAGCGCGATGTTCTACGTCGAGCACGATGCGCAGCCGGATGCCTTCTCATCGATTCCAGCGGCCATGTGGTGGGGCGTCGCCACGTTCACGACTGTCGGGTACGGAGACATCTACCCCGTGACCCCTCTGGGCAAGATCCTCGGCTCTTTCATCGCAGTCCTGGGAATCGGGATATTCGCGCTGCCCGCTGGAATCCTGGCCTCAGGCTTCTCGGAGGAAACGGCCGGTCAAGGGTCAACGATATGTCCGCATTGCGGTGAAGCGTTGGAGTAGATACGCAGTTTCGTGCCTAACCCGCGCATCGACAACGACTCGCCGCGGCGGTGGGGTAATCTGAGCAAGAAGGCGTCTGGCCCGCGGCTCGCGTGTCATGCGCAAACACGTTAGGCAGAGAAGAAGCGGCATAGGTGGTGTGCGTGGGGGATATGTTCTGGGTAGTCCTGCTCTGGCCATATGCGCTCGCAGTCGCTCTGTTGTGGGTTCTCTGGTTCGCCGCCCGCTACATCATGATTAGTTGGTTTGCCGGCGATCGACTCGTGCGTCGCACGAAGGATTATCGCCCCAGGCACAGCTCGTCGGAAACGGTGGATTCGACTACGGAGTAGGAATCACGAGGACTCCGAGCACCTGCCTAACCCGCGCTTCAACTCGATGCGCGCATGATGTCGCATAATGGAAGCGCAAGCGCACGAGTTAAGCGCAAACACGTTATACAGATGACCTACAACGGCGTCGGCGCAGTTCCTCGCGTCGCCCTTGGCAGAGAAATCATCGCAAGCTCGACTCATCGCAATCGATTCAATGTGGGGCGCCAGCGAGTTCGGAGTTGTCCCAA
>JAHIQC010000240.1 GCA_018902765.1 Actinomycetota bacterium
CCTGACCGCCGAGACGATGATGCTCGCGGCGTCGTACTTCAACGGCGAGAAGGTCGCGGCGACCAAGATCGCGCCGTTTCTCGCCAAGTGGCTGCAAGGTCATATACGCGAGGAGGACGTGCGGTTTGTAGAACTCATGCATCGGGATAGGAACAACGACCGGAGGATGATCGTCATGAGTACAACCGAGCCGCGCTTCAAGAAGCTGAGGATCTACAACCTGGTGATGGGACTGTTCCACTTTGGGCAGGGCGTGGCGATACTCGCTCTGGCCAACGACTTCACCTTGCCGATCACCGCGAGTTTCATCAAAGGTCCTCCGGGCACTCCCCCGGGAGCACCGGAGACACTGTTCGACTTTCCGCTTGGGTTGGGCGTGGCCGCGTTCGTGTTCCTCTCGGCACTGGCCCATTTCATCATCGTCTCGCCGGGGGTGTTTCCTTGGTACGTCGCTAACCTCAAGAAGAACCGCAACTACGCGCGCTGGATCGAGTACTCGCTGAGCTCCTCGCTCATGGTGGTGCTCATCGCGCTGCTCCCCGGCATCTTCGATGCCTCGGCACTCATCGCTATCTTTGGCGTGAACGCGTCGATGATCCTGTTCGGACTGCTGTTCGAGCACTATGAGGAGCCCGGCCGCCCCAACTGGCTCTCGTTCATCTTTGGGTGTCTGACCGGAATCGTGCCGTGGCTCGCCATCGGCCTGTACATGTGGAGCCCAGGCTCGACCGCGGAGCCTCCCGGATTCGTGTACGCGATCTTTATCACGATGTTCGTGTTCTTTAACAGCTTCGCGATCAACCAGGTGCTGCAGTACAAGCAGATAGGCAAGTGGAAGGACTACCTGTTCGGGGAGTTCGTCTACGTCTTCTTGTCCCTGAGCGCCAAATCGTTGCTCGCATGGCTCGTGTTCGCGAACACGCTGATCCCGAGCTAGAACCCCAGCAAGCGTTCGGCATTTCCGCCGAGGATGGCTTCGGTCTCCTCGGCGGTCATGCCGAGGTTCGTGAGATGCGCGGTCTCGATGCCGCAATCGGTCCAGGGCCCGTCGGAACCAAAGAGCACGCGGTCGGTGCCGTGCGCGCGAACGAGCGCGACGAACTCGTCGTCGGGCAGGTGCGAGAGCGTGTAAGCGGTGTCGAGCCACACATCGCGCCCGGCGAGCACCTCGGCTACACCCTTCCACTGGCGAAAGCCTCCCAGATGCGCGAGAACGACCGTGAGGTCGGGCCACGTGTCGAGCAGGGATGCGAACGACTCGGGAGTGCCGCGCACGCCCGGGTGGATGACGTCGGCGCCGGCGTGGAAGAACGCGATCATGTCGTGCTCGACCGCCGCTTCCCAGATGCGCGCCAAAGCCGTGTCGTGCGGCTCGAAGCTCTGGTGCTCCGGGTGCAGCTTGAAGCCTCGCAGCCCGAGGGCGGCCATGCGCGCCATCTCGGTCGCCGGATTGGCGAACTGCGGGTGCATCGCGCCGAACGGGACGATCCGATCGCTGGCCTGCGAGGCGACCCAGTCGTTGATCGAGCGCACCTGGTCGGCTCGCGTGGCGACGGGCTGGATGACCGAAACCGCGACGCCTGTACGATCCATCGCGGCGACCAGGCCCGACACCGTCCCGTCGTAGCACGCGTGCAGGCCTTCGCCGGCCGCCTCAAGCACGGGGATGGCCGCGGCGGCGACCGGGTCGGGGAACACATGCGTGTGTATGTCGATGATGCGCTGCATGCGGCACAGGATAGCGCACCGGCGGATCGAGTGGGTTTCCGGGACTTGCGCTTGGACGCACGAGTTTTACCATGACTGGCTGGGTATCATCTACTGCGAACGACACACAGAGAGAGAGGCACGGACATGCAGCGAGACAGACAAAACTACGCCCTGCAGACGATATTCTCGTTCTTCCTGGGCCTTATGGTGCTCGCTTTCATTGGGATCGGCGTGAACACCTTCTACGAATCGCCGGACCAAAGGAACCAGCCCGAACTCAACAAGCTGTACCAGCAGCAGGAGAAGATCAACCGCCAAACCGGCGGCAAGGCGTTCACACCGGCCCAAGAAGCCGAAAACGCCGCTGTCCAGAAGAAGATCGACGCGCTGCAGAAGGACCTCGAAGCCGAGCGTCAGATTTGGGCACGCAACACCAGCATCGTTCTTATCGTGTTCGCCACCTTGGTGATGGGCATATCGCTCATACGCAGCGAACAGCTGCGTGTGATCTCCAACGGCCTGCTGCTGGGCGGACTGCTCACGATGATCTACGGGTCGGGCTGGGTGATCTTCTCGGGCCAGTCCACGGCGCGCTTCGCGGTCATAGTCTTCGCGTTCGCCGTGACTCTCGCGCTCGGCTATCTCAAGTTCGCGCGGCAGCACGATGACGTCGCCGGGGCGGGAATGGCGGCTGTAGCTGTCGGCTCGATACCCGCAGGCGACCTCGGCGGGCTCGTGGCTCGCATCGACGCACTCGAGCGCCGGGCGGCAGCCGCCGCAGCTGCTTTGGGAGCCGACACGCCAGCCGACGAGTAGGGCACCGGGGCCAAACAGCCGGCTTCTCCATGAATTCTCCGCTTGTCCGCATGCGGGTATGCCCGTAGTCTAGGGATGCTTCAGCCATGCCCCCAGACTCGCTGCGCTGCGGGCAGACCCAGAAGGCACGGTTTTCGCATTGAGCGAACGGCAATGAACAGCCTACTCAAGTACTCCATCACGGCGATGATCCTGCTACTGGGCGTCATCGTGCTTTCAGCATGCGGCGACTGCGTGTCGTCGGCGCATCCTCACGCGTCCTTCGGCGGGACACATCGGTTCGCACAACCCGCCCGGGTTCTGCGGGACATATTCGGCGGCATGCTCGCATCGGCGCAAACCATGGTTCTCGCGCTGCTCGTGTTCGCACCTCGCCCCGACAGGGCGGCTTCCGGCATCGGATCGGGACCTGCGACCCTACTGCGATTCGCGTCTCTCAGAATCTGAGGGGATCCCAGCGTCGCCCCGCTCTCGTCTGCCCCGAACTAGGAGATCCGAAAATGCGTCCTTCTCTTCGCCACTTTTTTGTAGCCGTCATGTTCGTTGTGGCCTCACTCTCAGCCACGAGCGCCGTCGCCGCCCCTGTCACCTGGGCGAGCGTCGATGTCACCATGCTCTCCGAGCAAGCAGAGGGCGTCTTGCTTCTCACGGCCCATCTGCCTGAGACCGCCACACTCCCCGCCCAAGCCGAGCTCTCCGTCCCCAAGGGTTCGCAGATCCAGTGGATCGGCGAGATCATGGGCGGCGCCCCCGATGGTGATCTAGAGCTGCAGACCACCATGACCACGGTCGGCGAGTCGGATACCTACACGTTCACGCTCACCTCGTCGCGCATCGCGCAGATCGAGATTCTCGCCTCCGACATGATGAGCTTTGACGGCACGACCTATGCCTCGTCGATTCGTTGGGTGCCAAGCCAAGACGTCCCGCAGGTCCGGATGGCAATCAGGGTCCCCCAGACCGCAAGTATCACCACCCAGGACCCCGACGCGGGCCTGCAGCCCGGTGACGGCAGCTTCGCGTACTACAGCAAGACGATCGACGGCGCCAAGGCCGGCGATGAGCTGGCTCTCGCGGTTGCCTACACGGTCCCTGCTGCCGCCGCCGCTCCTGCTGCCGCCTCTTCGAGCACCGGGTTGCTCGCCTTCGCGATTCCTATCGTTGTCGTTGTCGGATTCGTGTTGATTGTCGCGAGCGCCATGAAGCGCAAGAAGACCGCCGTCGATGACGATTCCGCCGAGGAGACCGACGACGACAGCGCCAACGACGCGGCCTCTCGCCCCACCGCTGGCGACGCTGTCGACGAGGACGATGCAGCTCGCTCAGGTGTCGCGAAGCGCAACATGGTAACCGCCGTCATCGTCGCGGTCATCGTGATCATCGCGATCGTCGCCGGCATCCAGACTGCCAAGCCCCAGCAGGTCGGCGATACGATCACCCAGACCTTCAATCCCGGCGAGGCATGCGCCACGGCGAACATCCAGCTCACCGTACCCGCCGATTCCGACCCGCAAGCGACCGCCGACAGCCTGTTCACCGCGCTCGGAACTGTAGAGGGCCTCAACACCGTCACCTACAACCAGAAGTCATCGAGTTTGAGCGTCGGCTACTGCGAGTCGGAGACCACCGAGATACTCGTGCGAGAGGCGCTGGCCACAACCGGGCTGCTCGCTCCGGGCACGGCGCCTGTAAGCCCCACCCCGTAAACACGCCGCACCCAACGCGGGCACGCGCGGCAGCCGCGTTGGGTGCGGATTCAGATCAGGACCGACATCGCTGACAAGATAGAGAGAGGGCCCCATGTGGGACCCTCTCATAGCCTACTCGTGTGGGTTGCGGAGTTACTTCACAGTGGCGTACGCGGTGACCTTCGCGGGGTCGTAGCCAACGGCTCCGCCCGCAGCCTCATCGCTGCTCCAACCGCTCATACCGAACTTCATGTTGTACGTCTCGTAGCCCATGAGGTTCAGGAACATGGCAGCCTCGCCGGCCGTATGGCCGGTATAACAGTAGACGATGACCTTTTTGTCGGGATCGAGCTTGGTCATCTGGTCGGCCATGTCGGTCCACAGGATGTTTATGGCGCCGTCAACGTGACCCTTGGCGTAGTCCGCGGCCTTGCGAACATCAACGATCTGGTAGCTCGCGTCCTTCGCCTGAACGAGGTTGTAGACATCCGCAGCAACGATGGTCGGAGGAAGCTCCCTGGCGAAGTATGCCGAGGCCTGCCCGCTCACGGCCTCTGCCACGTCCGCGTACGTGCCCTCAGGCGTGGGAGCGTCGAAGGGGCCGGCAGCTTCGGTCGGCGTGGTTACTGTGGGGTAGCCGGCGGCCTTGCCGTTGGGGATGTCGAGACCAACGATCGCCTTGTCAGCGACCCAACCGCTCATGCCGTACTTGAGCGTCAGAGCATCGTAGCCGAGCATGTTCCAGGTCATATTCGCCATCGCAGCAGTGTGGCCCGTGTAGCACACGACGACGATCTTCTTGGCTTGGTCGAGCTCGGCTAGGCTCGCCTCGTCGGCGATCATCTTGAACGGAATGTTGATCGCGCCCTCAATGTGCCCTAGGGCGTAATGCTCCGCGGCACGGATGTCGACGATCTGGTATCCCGCGTCCTTGGCCTGGACGACGTTGAAGAGGTCTGCGGCCGCGATCGTGGGAACGGGCTCATTATTGAAGTAGTCGTTGGCTGCCGAGATCATGGCTGCCGAGGAATCGAACGTCTTCTCGGCGGCAGGCTTCTCAGACACCGGCGTTTCGGCTGGCTTCTGAGCACACCCTGGTGCGGTCAGCAGTCCGAGCGCGAGCGCGCCTGCCAGAAGCGTCACCATCCAATTTTTGTATCGCATACGCCTATTCCTCCTCTGAATACAGGGTTCCTAGTGGAACCTGGTTGACAACGACCGGTTGATTCGCCTTGACCTCATCTGCGGTGAGTCCCACGAAATCGTCTTCCGTGAGGAAGATGTCGCGGTTGTCGTGGCAGCTCGAGCAGCCCGTCTCGGTCTGGCGCGTCACGCGCTGAATCGAGTGCGGCGTGGCGTACTTCCATGTGGGCTGTGCGTCCATCTTGGGCAGGGCGTCCTTTCCGTAGAAGTCGAATGTGCCCTCGAATACCGGCACGTGGCGAACCACGATGAAGTCCCACGGTTTGCCGTCGGTCTTGTCGTAGTTCTTGCCGATGTTGAAATCGAAGCCGCTCGACTTGGTCTCGAAGAACGGCAGTTTCTTCTCGTCCAGCGCCACGTGGCACGACGTGCAGTTGTTGTAGTCCTGCGCGTGGCATACCTGGCACTGGAGGTACGCCTTGGACTCAGGTACCGCATGGCGAGCGTGCATCTTGATCGCAATGAATGCCGCGTCTTGCTTGTGGCAGTCGACGCACTTGGGCGCCTTAGGAGCGTCGTATCGGGCATCGTAGACGTCACCGCCATGCATCCATTCCGAGGTGTGGCATTCGGTGCACTGCATGCCGCCCGGGCTCCAGTGAACGTCTGGGTGCAGCACGGTCTTCGTGCTCTCACCCTTGCCCGTGTACTCCTTCTCGATTCGGCTGCCGTGGCATCCCATGCAGTTGTTCAGCGAGTTGGGGCTCTTGTAGAACACGTGGCCCTGCACGAAACCACCGTCGTTGAACTGCGGGCGCGAGACATGGCAATCGCCACACCCCGAAACGTGGCAGGTATCACAGTTGTTCGTGAGGCCC
>JAHIQC010000241.1 GCA_018902765.1 Actinomycetota bacterium
AACCTACTTCATGGCGCGATTCCACGGCATGTGGCCCGATCTGACCGCTGCTCTTGCGAAGACGCCAAGCGCACGCCCCCTTCAGGCGCTCGGCAAGGGAGAACGCCTCGGCTACGCGAGCCTTGCTGCGGGCGCTATGGGAACCGGGCTGCTGTACGCGACGTGGTTGTTCTCGACTGCGACCGAACTCAACTGGACCCTGCCATCGCCCGGGGTACTCAACGTCTTCGGCTATTGGCACCTCCTGTTCTTTGGCGTGCTTTCGGTGTGGTTCTGGGCGTTCTTTCTGCGCGCCGGCACGTTGCTGTACGCGGTTGCACGTCTCGACAAGGCGTCATGCGACACCCAGCTCCGCGCCGCGTTGTCTCGTATTTGGCCTGAGTTGACCGCCGTGGTCGCGTCACTTGTGCTGTTTTCTCTGTTGCTCATGAGCGACTACCGGTCGTATCTTGGCGACTTCGCCGGAGGCGGGTGGACCTGGTGGTTCGGTCTTGCCATCGCGCTTGTTTCGCTGAGCACAACCACATTTGCCTTCGTGCGCGCCGTCGGGCAGCCGAACCTCGACAAGCTAGCCTGCAAGCCTGATCAGAACTACTCGGCCCTCAGGCTTCCCGCGACTCAAGCTGTCACGTATATCGGGATCTTGATGCTCGTGGTCGCAGGCTGGTTCGTCGCGAGCTCGTGGTCTGCAGTTGTGGGCTGGCGAGGCGTTCTGTTGGCGCCGCTAGCACTCGCTGCGCTCGCCGCATGGAACTTCCAAACAGCGCTGTACGCCATGCAGGGCCGCGCTTTGTCTCGTGTCGGTAGGTTCGTGGTCGCAACCGTCTTCGTCGTGCTGTTCTCGGGCTACGGCGCTGGGCTGGCATCGGCCATGGCTCTGCTGCCGGACAAGATGACGGCGTGGTCCGAGTTCGCCACCGTGGTGCCGACCACGCTTGCCTCCGCTGTCATCGCGACGCTGGCCGCCTGGGCTTTGGCGCTACTCTGTATCGTCGTCGAAGAGAGTCTCCCTGACAGCGATTGGGAAATTCTGGGGGTCCACACCATTCTCGACTCTCCTGAATCCGAGATCGCTCAGAACTTCGCACAGTTCCTGCTCATGCAGGTCTTTCTCCTGGCGCCGATGGCCATGTTCAGGACGCGAGTGCTTGGCTTCATGATCGAAGCGAATCCGAGCGAGGTGACCCAGCTGTTCTATGGCTACGCTGCCTTGGTCGGCGTGGCGATCACGTTTCCGCTCTCGCAGAACATGTCGTGGGTCCGCGAGATCAAAACCGCGGCACTTGAGAGCGGGGAGCCGGGCTCGATCGAGAAGGCGAAGCACCGCGGTGACTACTACACGATGCTGACCATCGGCGTCGGCGTGATCACGCTCATCGAGATCGGCTGGTCCTGGGTGCTTGTTCTTATCGCCACGACGAGCTGAACCGCTGGCTGTACGAGCCTCGCCGCTAGCCGTTCCTGCGCCACGGCAGCGTGCCGTCGATCTCGACTTCGAGCGAGAGGCTCAGCAGGGTTCTGACGACAACGATGAGCGCGAGCCCCAAGACGCTATCCAGGCTGCGGTCCACGACCACGGTGTAGACCAGGTCCGCGGCCACCAGCACTTCGAGCCCGAGCAGTATCGAACGGCCGATGGACTTGCGGAGCCCCTCGTATGCGAGCGCCGCTGTCTGACCGTGTGACATCGCCAACCCAGCCCTCCCGAACGCCAAGGTGATGCCCGTCACCAGAATCGCGACACCGAGCGCTTCAAGCGCGGTTGTAATGGACTCCATGGTGGCGTAGAGGTTCATGCTGGTTAGATACCCCAAACCTCATCCTGGGACGAGGCCGCATGATTCCGGGACGAACACCCGGGCGTGTTCAGAACGTTTCACTTTTGGTCGACAGACGGTATTCTGTTCACAGGGGAAGTCGCGAGCTGGTCGGACTCGCGACTTAATGGCGTCGGCACGATCTGCCTGGAGGGCCCGAGGGAATGCCATTTACGAACTGCCGAACGCGCTTGAGCATTTCGCGCTCAGAGCGTCGACGAGGTCTCGTCGCACCCCTGCTGCTGATGCTGCTCATTGTGTCAGTCGTTGCACTTTCAGGCTGCAGTTCCTCGGCGGAGCGAAGGCCTGCAGGCGATTCGCGCCCGCAGGCCGCGGATGCACTTCCCGACTCCGCGTACTACGTCGACCCGACGCTCGCAAAGTGGATCGATCCGGAGACCGGATACGACACGACGCGCGAGTGGACGCTCGATGGCTCAAAGTGGCCTGTGTGCGTCATCATGAGTCCTTCTCAGAGCCCGCAGTTCCTGCTCGGCGAAGGGGAGAAGGGACTATTCTCCTCGGCGTTGAAGCCCTTGGGGGTCACCCCCGAGATCGAGAAGATCGATATTCCAGCGCGCACGTTCCATGCGCTGCAGCGCTCCAAGTGGCCGTTCGTGTATATGCCGTACGCGGTCTTCACTGATTACTGCCGCACCAACGACAACCAGGGCGGTGCCGGGGGGCTGCAGTATGTGGCGATTGCGGGCAGCACCGCGGGTGGCGGCTACACGCTCATCACCCAAGACCCTGAGATCAAGAGCGTCGCTGACCTAGCGGGCAAGACGGTTGCGGGGCTGGAGAACAATCCGGCGCGCATCGTGATCATGAGGGCTGCGGCCAAGGCCGCGGGGCTGTCCTTGGGCGACGGCGAAAACGACATTCATTACTCGACAGGCGCCAGCGCAGATGACCTGAACGGCTACCTGGCTGGTAAGTATGATGCGGCGGTCGTGCTCTCGATCGTGAGAGAGCGCTTCCTGCGCACCGGCTCGCACACGCTCACCGACTTCACTGATGTCGGCTACACGCCCAACTACACGATCCTCACCGTTGAGCGCAGCGTGCTCGAAGAGCGCCCGGAGGTCGTAAAAGCCTTCCTTGAGGCGCACTACCAGTCCCAGGTGCTGCTTGATGCCGAGGCGCCGGGCAAGAACAATGCGCGCCTCATGGAGTCGTGGAACGGTTACTTCCGCTCGCAGGACTCGACGGTGGCGGCGCAGCGCATGGCACCGGACCAGACAGCGTTCGATCTCATGCTCGGCAACATGCATCCAGAGCAGCGGTTGGATCCGACGCTTCTGTCGGACTGTTTCGAGTATCTGGACGCGAACGATGCGTGGGGATGGGACGGCTCGGTCGATGCATCGAGATTACTTGCATTCGAGCTGTACGACGAGGTGTTAAAGGGGCATGACCAGGAACCGCAATCGGCGGCTTCCAAGTAACGGAGCGGGTAAGTTATGGGCAGCTGGGCAGGCGTGACTCGCGGGCAGACATCGACGCTGCAACGAGCAGCGATAGTCTTGGCTGTCGGGGTGTTTCTTGTGTGCCTTGCAGCGATCTTCCCGGCCAGCGCTCAGGCTGTCGCCGTCTTCTCCGCGGTCACGCCGTCTCCCAACACAACTGTCACCGGAGCTCCGGCGTACGTGAAGCTGTTCGCCGACGACACATCTATGATCCTCGGCACCACGACCATGACCATCAACGGGGCCGCGGTCCCGGTCACTCTCGATTATCCCGGTCACTGGGCCGACCCGGATTGCGAGGAGAACTGGGTCATCGACGATTACACCAACGCCACGATCTCGACACCCGGCACGATTCTGACCGCCGAAGGCACGTATAACGTGCAGGTCACCGTTCGCACACAGTCCTTGGGGACGTCGACCTACTCGTGGTCCTTCGCGATCGCCTATCCGGCCGGAACAGCGGCTACCTTCTGGTCTCAGACTCCCGCCGCAGGCACGACGGTCACGGCACCCGTTGCGATAAGCACGTGGATCGGTCCGGCGGCGAGCCTCTCATGGACCAACGTGTGGATCAAGCTCAATGGCACGAACGTGGCATTCAGCCCCCAGTACGGCGGCGGAAACAGCCTTCGGGTGGTCACCGGCGACATCATCCCAATAGATGGCACGAACACAGTGCGCATCGGGGTCATGGACTCGGCGGGAAGATACACCGAAACCTCGTGGACCTTCGTCGCGAAGATCGTCCCGACCCTGTCTGCGCCAACGCCGACCGGTGGCGCGTCGTATTCGGGCCTCCGGCCTCCGATAGGCCTTACTATCGCCGATAACACTCTTGGACAGGTGCATCTACGCTTCGTTGTTGACGGTGCGGAGATCCAAGCCGGAATGATCGATCAGGGCGTGTTCAGGTGGACGCCGACCTACGACCTCGCGTCCGGCATCAACCACGTGGTCTCGGCCACGGTCACCGACCCTGCGGGCAACGTCTCGAGCCTGGGCTGGGAGTTCAACAATGGAGTGTTGTTCGCCTCTACGCTTCCATCGCGCAACACGACAGTCGGGGGCTCACCGGGGCAGGTGAGCGTGTACGTGGACACCCCGTCGGTGATTCTCGACGGCGCGCGAATCTGGGTGGACGGGGTGCTCAAGCCGACTACCGTGCAGTGGGTAGGCCACATCGAGGACCCCGACTGTGAGGCGATCTGGGTCGTCGACGACTGGACTGCTGCGACGATTTCGGCCCCAAGTGGTGTCCTGCTCGAGGGTTCCCATACCGTCTACGTGGAGGTTGACACCCAAAGCGGAGGCACTGTCAGCTACACGTGGTCGTTCACCATCGCATATCCGCCCGGCAGCCAAGCGGCCTTCTCCAATCGCGCACCGCTGCCGGGAGCGATCGTGACCGCGGACCCACAGTTGAAGGTTTCTGTCGTGAGTCCGACGGCCGTCTACAAGTCGCAGATCTCGATCTACCTGGACGGGGTCCTGGTACCCAGCAGCTCGAACATCAACTTCTCGACGCATCACCACCTGACCGTGGCGCCGACGAGTTTCACATCTCGCGATGGAACGCGCACAGTCAGGGTGAGCGTGCTGAGCGGCTCTGGTGTCCTGAGCGAGGACACGTGGTCGTTCCAATCGAAGATCGTGCCGACCTTTGCTGGTCAGTATCCGACGGTCGCAGTGCCCGCACGCGTACCCCGCCCACAGATAGGTGTGCAGGTCACCGACAACGCACCCGGACAGCTTCGGGTGCGATTCAAGCTCGATGGCGTCACGTCGTTCGACGGTCAGGTGGACCAAGGAATCTTCCGCTACACGCCGACATCAGATTTTGCGAACAACAGCAGCCACAGCGTGGTCGTCGACGCCTGGGACGCTGCCGGGAATACCGCGTCCTTGAGTTGGACGTTCAACGTGGTTGCCCAGCCGGCCATGTCGGACTCCGGCAGTTGCGTGGCCTGTCACACGACCTTCCCGGGGACGCACTCATTTGCAAACTGCAGCGGGTGCCATGCCGATGACCCGCTCTACGACCCGCACGACTCCAACCGCTTCGCGCCGTTGGGCCCGTGCTACGACTGTCACGGCTCCTCGTACAATCACCCGCCGGCGGTCGTGTCCAACTGCACATGGTGCCACACGAACCCGGACTGGACACAGATTCCTCGGCACGATGCATCGCCTGCGCACGTGACCACGCGCACCGAGTGCGGTCCGTGTCACGACGCGAATCTGGTCACCGAACACGCCAAGTACCCATCGGCCTCTGCGTTCAAGTACCAGTGCGCCACGTGCCACGTGACCCAGGTGGCTGCGTACAACACCGCTATCGCGAACCACGACACTGATTGCTACTCGTGCCATGGCGCAGGCGATCCGCACCATGTGCAGCCAGACCTGTCGGCGCTTGCACCTCCATCGGGGCCGCAATGTTCAACGTGCCACACTGGTCTTACTCTCGAGCACCTCAAGCCGACATCCACGAGCGCCGCTGACGGCTGCGATGCCTGTCACGCCGCAGGTGGCGCGCGCGACTCGATCACGGGCGCTTGGGACCGCACCTGCGACACGACCGGCTGTCACGACGCGGCCGGCGCCCGCCCCGTACACGAGAACTACTGCTTCGCGTGCCACGACACCTCCCAGCCCGATTTCTCGGTCGCCAAGACGGCCTTCCCGCCCGTGATCGACGTGAACCGCGACACGGCCTGCAAGGCCTGCCACACGTCATCACTCGTCGGCACCCACCCGTACCATCAGTCAGGCTCTAACTGCGGTGCGGCCTGCCATCCCGGCTGGGGAACCTCGCTCGTGTCCGCGACTCCGCTCTACGTCGACCCGGTCTCGGGCGCTTCGTTCGGCAGCGTCGGGTCCAAGTCCACACCCGCGGCTTTGCTCCACAGCATCCACGCCAACCCGCGCTGGCCCGCCACGCTCGGCATCGCCACAAGCGTGTGCTCGAGCTGTCATGCGACCGCTGCGTGCAACGCATGTCACACCGGTGCCGTGCCCTCCACACACGCGGAGCACTCGGCCACAGATCAGGCCGACAATCCCGCGTGGACCGGTGTGGTGTCCTACGGCGTTGTGGGCGGGGACCAGACCCAGCGCTCCGCTTTCACCGACACGATCCAGTGCGCCTCGCCCGAGTGTCATGATCTGGCCGCCTCGGCGGCCTCGGCACCCCACGCGCTCGAGGACTACAACTACACCATCGGGACCAACCCGGACGATCCGGATGCCGCCAACGCGGCGATCACCACGCTTGGCACCTGGCGCTGGCGCGCATCGAACCGTTACACAGGCGGACGCATGAGCTACGCGAACATCGCTGGCGCCACTTTGGCGGCCGCCTTCACAGGCGAGCGCGTCGAGATCGTATCTGACATGGACCCGTATCGTGGACGAGCTGAGGTCCTGGTGGACGGCGTGGTCGTAGGGTCGTTTGATTCCTACGCGCCCACGACTCGTTTCCAGGTCCCCGTGTTCTCAACCGACGTCACGCCCGGCGCGCACATCATGATCCCGATCAACCCGGCCGTGAAGGAGTCGAAGGTCACCGACACGGCGGCCGACGAGATCGCTCAGGCCGTGCTGCCGCTGCCCGAGGATCTGCGGGCGGGCG
>JAHIQC010000242.1 GCA_018902765.1 Actinomycetota bacterium
GAAATAGCACAGACTGACCCGAGGCCACCCGAGCGCAAACCGGGTGGTCTCGTCGTGTAATCCAGAAGAGCGGAGAGAACATGGCATCACTCGGTAACCTGACACTCGGTCTCGCATTCGTCGCAGCGCTTGTGTCTGTGGCGGCGTTGTTCTGGGGCAGGATGATGGGCAAGAAGGACGGCGAAGGCGCCACGAATGTTGGCTACTTCGGCGCCTTCGGAGTCGCCGGAGCCCTTTCAATGAGCACGGCAATCCTCCTGTCGGGCTTCTTCCGACAGGACTTCACCCTGCAGTATGTGGCTGAGAACCACAGCACTGATGTATCGAGCCTCTCGTGGCTGTACAAGATATCCGGAGTTTGGGCAGGTCGTGAGGGTTCGCTTCTGTTCTGGGCCTGGGTCTTGGCACTGTTCGTTGCCTACATCGCATGGAAGCGCATCGGTGAGACCGATGAGCTGTCTAACATGTCACTCGCGGTGCTGAATATCGTTCAGCTCTTCTTCCTGGCATCTCTGTTCGTGGACCTCAACAACCCGTTCAAGGTCTCTCCGGCGGAGTGGATCGGACCCAACGGCCAGTTGATGGTTGCTGTGGGAATGAATCCGCTTCTGCAGCACTGGGCCATGATCCTGCATCCACCGACGCTGTTCATCGGCTATGCGGGCATGACGATCCCGTTCGCCTTCGCGATGGGTGCACTCATCGTGGGAGACGGCTCCAAGCTTTGGGTCACGATTGTGGATCGCATCACGGTGTTCTCGTGGCTGTTCCTCGGCCTAGGTATCGGACTGGGCGCTGTATGGGCATATGTGGTACTTGGATGGGGTGGCTACTGGGCATGGGATCCGGTGGAGAACGCCTCACTGCTTCCGTGGCTCACGGGCGTCGGCCTGCTCCACAGCTTCACGGTGTATCGTCGTCGCGACGGATTCAAGAAGTGGGCTGTCATGATGGCCACCGTGAGCTTCGTGCTCGTCATCCTCGGCACGTTTATCACGCGTTCAGGCATCATCGATTCGGTTCACGCGTTTGAGAAGTCCCCGATCTCGGGCTGGATCTTCGGCGCGATGATGGTGCTGCCCCTCGTGGCCGCAGTGTGGGGACTGATGGTTCGCTCCAAGGAGTTCGAGAGCGCTGACGAGTTCGAGTCGCTCACGAGCAAGGAAGCCTCGTACTACTTCAACAACGTGATCATGCTCATGTCCGCGCTTGTTGTTGCGATGCTCACCGTCGCTCCCGCATTCGGCGGCAAGGCGTTCGGAGTCGACACGTACAACGCACTCGCGCACCCGTTCGGCATCCTGTATGTGTTCATCATGGCGGTGTGCCCGATTCTTTCGTGGCGCAAGACGCTTGGGCCTGCGTTCATGTCCAAGGCGAAGTGGCCCCTCATCAGCACCGCCGTGTTGACCGTCCCGCTCGGCGCGATCTGGTACCTCGAGCTTCTGCCGATCCTGCAAAAGAACGGTGCGCCTTCGGCGTGGGAGCCCCTCGCGCTCATATATGTGTACTCGATCGTTGGCATCATCGTGGGCGCGTTTGCGGTGTCCGTGGCGGTATGGTTGTTCATCGAGGGTGCCCGTAAGCGTGCCGCCGCCAAGGGGGAGACGCTTGGTGCGGCTCTGTGGCAGATCATCACAAAGGCACGCACCCAGTCGGGTGGCTACCTGACACACATGGGAATCGGAATCATACTCATCGGTCTGGTCGGCTCCACGATGTTCGTGGACGACTCCACCTTCAACGTGCCGAACAAGGCGGGCACGGCCTTCGAGGCCGGCGGCTACACGTTCACCTACCAGGGACTGGATCAGAAGACCCTGCCCAACCAAGACACCGTAGACACGGCACTGCTCGATGTGGCCACGGGCGGCGTCAAGGTCGCCACCATGAATCCTGGTCAGATATCGTTCTTCCAGCAGCAGCAGACCAAGCTCAACGCGGACGTCTTGGTGCAGCCATTGCGCGACGTGTTCGTCGTGTTCCAGGGAATCCAGGGTGAGAACGTCTCGTTCCAGGTCAAGATCAACCCGCTCATCAGCTGGGTGTGGTTTGGTTTCGCACTGTCGGTCATCGGCACAGGGATCGCCATGCTGCCCAAGAAGCAGGCCCTTGTCGTCGCTGCGAGTGCACCCGCCAAGAAGAGAAAGAAATAGGCTCACGGCATGCCGGAAGTCTGTGATACAGCGCTGGAGGTCCGGGATCTGACCCGGACCTTCGGCGTACGCAAGGCCCTTGATCGGGTCAGCTTCGACTTGCCGCGCGGCGCGTTTCTTTCCATCTTCGGCCCCAACGGCGCCGGCAAGACCACGATGGTCAAGGTGCTCACCACGCTCACCTCCCCGTCGAGCGGCACCGCCAAGGTCTGCGGCCTCGACGTCGTCCAAGACGCGGTCGAGCTGCGCGAGCGGATCGGACTCATCAGCCACAATCCGCTTCTGTACCCCGATCTATCCGCCGAGGAGAACCTGCTGTTCTTCGCCGAGATGTACGGCGTGGATGATTCTGCCGACCGAGTGCGCGAGTTGCTCGTGTCCGTGGAGCTCGACCATCGCCGTTTGGACCTCGTTCGCACGTTCTCTCGCGGTATGCTCCAACGCCTTTCGATCGCTCGCGCGCTTCTGCATCGTCCTGACGTGCTCTTTCTCGATGAGCCGTACTCCGGACTCGATCCTCACGCGATGGACATCTTCGACAGTCTTATCGCTCAGATCCGCGAGGATCACACCTTCGTGATGATCTCGCACGACTTGGACAAGGGGCTTGAGCTTTGCAGCCATGCGCTCATCTTGGCGCGCGGGCGAGTCGTACTGGCAGCCGAACGTGCCGCCGTGGACTCTGAGCAGTTCAAGCACACGTATCGCGCCACTGTGGGCCTGGGGGTGGCGTGATGAGCGCTGCCGCTGTGCAACAACGACGCGCCGGACGCGGATTGTCGTGGCGCCAGTTCAAGGCGATCTTGCGCAAAGACATCGTGATGGAGTTGCGCACCAAGGAGATGGTCACGTCGATGGGCATCTATGCGATGCTCACGCTTGTCATCTATCAAGTGGCGCTGTCTCAGTCAGGCGCTGCATTCGACCCGCGCAGAATCGCCGCCGGGCTGCTTTGGCTCGCATTCGTGTTCACGAGCATGCTTGGCTTGAACCGCTCGTTTGTGCACGAGAAGGATCAGGGATGCCTTGAGGCGCTTCTGCTCTCTCCGGTCGATCGCCCGGTGATCTTCCTGGCAAAGGCTATCGGTAACCTGCTGTTCTTGTTGATAGTCGAGATAATCATGATTCCGTTCTTCTCGTTTCTGTTCTTGCAGCAGGGAAGCTACCAAGGCGAGTTTTGGATGATCCCGCTATCCTTGCTCGGCGGCTCCATCGGTATCGCGGGGGTCGGCACGATGCTCGCTACTATGTCGGTCAACACCAAGGGCAAGGATTTCGTATTGGCGGTGCTGTTCATCCCGCTCATGTATCCGCTCTTGCTCGCATGCGTATCGGCGACAACCGCCGGCGTGCTCGGTGGCGATGGCCATATCCAGCAGTTCTGGACCGGCATGGCGGCTATCGGGGCCTACGATGCGATAATGATCGCTGCGGCATGGGCCCTTTATGAGTTCATCCTCGGCGCTTAGGCGCCGGTAATGGGAGTCAAGACCGATTCGCCCAAGGAGGTTCGACCCGAAGTGGCAGACAAGAAGGTCCTGGGCCTGAGCAAGGATTCGTGGATATACACGTTTCTGGGTCTCGGGTTCGTTCTCACTACGCTGGATTTCCTGATGGCGTTCCTGGTGTCGCCGCTCGTTCTAGGCGCCAAGGTGTCAGGTGTGCGCGTCATCGGTGGCGCGATCGTTCAAAACCAGCTGCTGTTCTCCCAGAAGATTTTCTATTTCCACGTGCCAGTGGCTCTGGGCAGCTTCCTTGTGTTCTTCTTCACCGCGTTCTATGGCGTGCGCTTCCTTATGACCAAGGACAAGATCTACGACACCAAGGCCAAGATCGCCACCGAGGTCACGTTGCTGTTCGTTATCCTGACGCTCATCACCGGGGATTTGTGGACCCGCTTCGAGTGGGGCCAGTGGTGGGTCTGGGAGCCGCGGTTGACAACCTACTTCATCATGACACTGCTCGTCATTGCGTACTTTGTGCTCCGCAACTCGATTGAAGACGAGGAGCGCCGCGCTACCTACGCAGCAGTCTTCGGCATCGTGGCCTTTCTTGATGCCCCGATCTCATTTGCGATCACGCGCATGATCCCGAGCTCGGTTCATCCGGTCGTGCTGCGTTCTGGCGGCGGCTTGCTGCCCACGCAGTTGATTCCGTTTCTGTCCGGTCTCTTCGGGATGCTCATGATCGCGTGGGTCATCTACCAGGTACGCCTGAAGGAAGAAGTGCTCCGAGAGCGTGTCGAGGCCGTGAAGGCCGCGCTTGAGGATGATTTGACCGCGGATGCGCCAACGTTCACATCGTTCGCCAAACCCGAGACCCCCGGTCAGTCGTGACACCACGACGTCCGCTGCGAAAGGACGCATGATCATGGATCCCGTACTTGCAGAGATCTACCGCACGGTATTTGATGCCGCCCCGTACGTCATCGCCGCATATGGCCTGCTCTGGGTCGGCCTTGGGGGCTACGTATTCTTCGTGCTTCATCGCCTCTCCGGCGTTGAGCGCGAGATAGCGGTCCTCGAGGAGTCGGTGGCGCGCCGCTCATAGGCTTCGGCTAGAATGACCCTACTGGTCCACCGGGCCACAGCGGTACCCTTCAGCACTAGCACTTGAGGAGGTTCGGAGTTGGAACAGCTCGCCGTGTTCACGCGTTGGCTCGCTCTGGCCCTGCTCATCAGCGCCACGGTGCTCTACGCATATCAGTTCTTGCTACGTCGCCAGAACCTCGGATGGTGGGCGCGCTTCTTGACCGGCGCCGGTGCGCTGACGCTGACCGCATCGATAGGACTGCGGTCCACCGTATCGGGCGGCACCGTTCTCACCGGCCCGCACAACACGTTGGTGTTGCTCGCCTGGGCTTTGCTCATCGTGTATTTCGTGGTTGAGCACCTGATCAAAGTCAGGGTCTACGGGACATTCTTGGTGCCTCTCGCTGTGGGCCTGCTGCTCGTTGCGCAGTTCCTGTCCGGAGCCACTCCGAAGGGACTGGATCTCGAAGAGCTGCGACTTCTAGACTCGTGGCGCGTCGGCTTTCATGTGGCACTCATCATCTTCGCGAACGCTGGCTTTGCCGTAGGTGGCGCCGGCGCCGCTCTCTACCTGCTCCAAGATGCACAACTCAAGGCGCATCGTACCAACGCCCTGTTCAGGCGACTGCCGTCGCTCTCGCAGACGCAGACACTGGCGCGTCGCGCAGTAGCAATGGCGTTCCCTGCATACACGGCGGGAATCATCCTTGGCGTCGTTCGCGCAATTGAGACGGACGTTGCGGGCTGGTGGGCAGATCCGCGCATCATGCTCTCGGGGATCGTGTGGCTCATCTTCGGCACGTATCTTGTCAGGGTGTATCGGCACGGCGTCTCAGGGCGTTCTGCGGGTTGGATCGCCATCGCCGGCCTTGCTTTCGTGGTCGTGGTAGCTATCGTGGCCAGGACCTTGCCGGTCGGCTTTCATGTCTTCGCTCTGCCGGGTGGCTCATGATCGAGGGCCAGATCACCCCGCTGTTTCCCGTATTGCTTGAGCTCACCGGGCGATTGATCGTGGTGGTCGGAGGCGGCGTCAAGGCCGA
>JAHIQC010000243.1 GCA_018902765.1 Actinomycetota bacterium
AAGTCCGTGGACGTCTTGGGTTTCGCGCCTGCCTCGGTGCGCTTCACAATGCGATTGAACTCATCGCGATTCAGCGGCACCGGCTTTCCTTGAGAACCAACGAAGCCAGTCACACCCGGCGTGTTGCGCACAACGTACCAAGAGTCGTCGTCCAACTCCATCTGTACGAGGATGTAGCCGGGAAAGACCTTCTTCTCGCTGGTGACCCGACGGCCACCCTCTTTGATGTCGGTGACGGTCTCCTTGGGGATCAGGACCTGAAAGATCTTGTGACCCATTCCCATGGACTCGATGCGATGCTCAAGGTTCGTCTTGACCTTGTTCTCATAGCCCGAGTAGGTATGAATGACGTACCACTTCTTGGCCATGTAGCTAGCCCCCGACCCTGATGTTGCCGATGAGCTGCACGATCTGCAGCACGACGGTGTCGACCGCCAGCGTGAACGCAACGAAGAAGGCGAGGGTCACCATGACCACCAGGCTCGAGTTGATGACCTCGGGGCGCGACGGCCAGACCACGCGCTTGAGCTCCGCCCAAACATTGCGGAAATAGCCTATGAGCCGTGCGAACACGTTCGGTTTAGCTGTCTTCGCCTGAGCCATCTCTCTCTTCTTCCGTTCCATCGGCCCTCGTGGGCCACTCAGTGAACTACCGCAGAGGCCCTGCGGCAGTGCAGTCTTCTCTGGCAGGCCAGGAGGGGCTCGAACCCCCAACATCCGGTTTTGGAGACCGGCGCTCTACCAATTGGAGCTACTGGCCTGTGTTGCGTCGGGAACGAGTGTTACCTCGTCTCCTTGTGCACAGTGTGAGTCTTGCACCACTTGCAGTACTTCTTGAACTCGATGCGCTCAGGGTTGTTCTGCTTGCTCTTCTTGGTCGTATAGTTGCGGCGCTTGCACTCGGTGCAGGCCAAAGTAACCAGGGTTCTCATCAGTCCTCCTACCGGCCACGCGCTAACGCGGCGGGCGTACGGATGCGGTAGGGTACTCTAGCACCCCGTTTTCCGCACTGTCAAACCGCGCCGGCTGTAAGGCCGAGGCGGCGAAACGGGGTCCGGCAAGCGCCGAACCCCGCCATTCGCGCCGTTCATGCATCAATTACTTGATGATCTTGATAACACGACCCGATCCCACGGTGCGTCCACCCTCGCGGATAGCGAAGCGCAGACCGTCTTCCATGGCGATGGGGTTGATGAGCTCGCCGCGGATCTCGACGTTGTCACCAGGCATGACCATCTCGGTGCCCTCAGGGAGGTGCGCGACGCCGGTCACGTCAGTGGTACGGAAATAGAACTGCGGACGATAACCGTCAAAGAACGGAGTGTGACGACCGCCTTCGTCCTTGGTCAGGATATAGACCTGGCCCATGAACTCGGTGTGCGGGGTGACCGAGCCCGGCTTGCACAGGACCTGGCCACGCTCGATCTCGGTGCGTGCGATACCACGAAGCAGAACGCCGACGTTGTCGCCAGCCTGAGCTTCATCGAGAAGCTTGCGGAACATCTCGACACCGGTGACGACCGTCTTCTTGGTGGCCTCGTGAATGCCGACGATCTCGATTTCATCGCTGACCTTGACAACGCCGCGCTCGATGCGGCCGGTGGCCACGGTACCGCGACCCGTGATCGTGAACACGTCTTCGATAGCCATGAGGAACGGCTTCTCGATGTCACGTACGGGCGTCGGGATCCATGAGTCGACAGCATCCATGAGCTCCCAGATGGCCTTCTTGGACTCTTCGTCGCCCTCAAGTGCCTTGAGTGCCGAACCCTGGATGATCGGAGTGTCGTCACCCGGGAACTCGTACTCGTCGAGCAGCTCACGCACTTCCATCTCCACGAGCTCGAGGAGCTCGGGATCGTCGACCATGTCGACCTTGTTCAGGAAGACGACGATGTACGGAACGCCAACCTGACGGGCGAGCAGAATGTGCTCACGAGTCTGGGGCATGGGACCGTCAGCGGCCGACACGACCAGGATTGCGCCATCCATCTGGGCGGCACCGGTGATCATGTTCTTGACGTAGTCCGCGTGACCCGGGCAGTCGACGTGCGCATAGTGGCGGTTGTCGGTCTCATACTCGACGTGGGCGATAGCGATCGTGATGCCACGCTCGCGCTCCTCGGGAGCCTTGTCGATCTGGTCGAACGGGGTGAAATCAGCATAACCCTTGTCTGCCAGGGTCTTGGTGATCGCCGCGGTCAGGGTGGTCTTACCATGGTCGACGTGACCGATGGTACCCACGTTCACATGCGGCTTAGTGCGCTCAAACTTCTTCTTCGCCATTAGTCTCCTCCTTCGAGACTCTGCGGCGGACATCGTCTCTTGAACGATCTTCCGCCAGCATTCCCTCTTACCTGTCACTTATCTTAGAACTTGTTTCGCGGGTTCGCCCGCGCGAAATGCTTGGTAGCGGTGGCTGGACTCGAACCAGCGACTCCACGGGTATGAACCGTGTGCTCTGACCAACTGAGCTACACCGCCGATTCAACCGACGAATCGTCGGCTTGGATTC
>JAHIQC010000244.1 GCA_018902765.1 Actinomycetota bacterium
CAATCCGTGGAACGCGAAATCGCGACTCACCCGAATCTCGCGGTACTCAAGTCCATGAGCAAGGCCTACGGAATATGCGGCCTAAGGATCGGCTACCTCCTGAGCGCCAACTCGGACCTCGTTGACGCCCTGCGTAGCGGTGTCCACATCTGGAACCTCAACGGATTTGCCGAGGAGTTCCTAAGGCTCGCACCCACCTACCGACAAGACTTCGTGGAGAGCTGTGAGTCAGTGCGCTCAGACAGAGACGAGTTCCACGAGTCTCTCATGTCAGTACCGGGGCTTACGGTGTACCGGCCTGAAGCGAACTTCATTCTCTGTCGCTTGCCCGACACAAGCGCTTCAGGGCCCGATATCGAACGCCATCTGTTCGTGGAAGACCACATCTACATCAAGCATTGCGGCGGCAAGACCATGCCAGACGCGTGTCGTTACATCCGTCTGGCATGTCGCACGAAGTCCGAGAATAGCGAGCTGGTCAAAGCACTGGTCCGCGCCATAGAAACGACGGTGGAGTCATAGTGCAGCACAAACCGAAGATAGAGCCCCAGCCGATGCTGTGGTTCGCCAAGGACCTCCCGAACCTCATCTCACTGGTGGGCCTCGGGTCGGCGCTCCTCGGCATCTATTACGCGATTCTGGGCGTCTATCCCGCCGCTATGATCGGGCTCATCTGGGCGGTCGTGTTCGACTGGCTCGATGGTCGCGTAGCGCGCAAGATGAGCGGCCGAACAAATGAGCAGCGCGAATATGGCGCGCAGTTGGATTCGCTGATCGACGTCATCAGCTTCGGCGTGGCTCCGGCGGTGCTGCTGCTTTCAGTTGGCGGCTTCAGGCCGCAGTTTCTCATCGGCGGTTTTGTCATCCTTGCGGCAGCGGTCATAAGGCTCGCGTACTTCAACACCTTTGGTATGGCGGATAGCTCGACTTACCGAGGCCTTGCACTCGACAACAACGTGATCATCCTTGTGGCCTTCTTTGCGCTGCGACCCGTACTCGATGCCTCGGTGTTCTTGATCGCCCTTTTCGGGCTGTTGATGCTGCTTGCCACTCTCAACGTGGCGCCGATCAAGACACCGAAGTTCGGCGGCAACTGGTACTTCGCGATTGTTGGCTACGCGGTCGTGATGAGCGCCCTTTACGCGTGGCAGCTGATCACCCTCACGTCCTAGAGCGGGGCCTTTGTGCTGTCGGGACTCGATGTGGCACTGTGTTGCCGACGAATAGGAGACTTCAAGCATGAGATTTCGCCCTCTCGCACTAGCCGCATCGCTGCTGCTCGCATGTGTGGCCGGCTCGCAATCTGCCGCAATGGCTTTTGTCCCCACGCCGCTGACTCAGACTCCCCAAGCTGTCGCCGTGACAATCACGCCGATCCAAGGCGCGGACCGTATCGCGACGGCGATCGAATGCTCCAAGCACGCGTTCAGGACCCAGCTCTCGCTTGATCCCGAGGGCTATCGGACGGTCGTGCTGGCCACGGGGTGGGACTGGCCCGATGCGCTCGGTGCCGCTTCGCTCGCCGGTGCCGTCGACGGCCCGGTGCTCCTCACCAATAGCCGGTTCATGCCCACGCGCGTCGCGGCAGAGATCGTGCGCCTTGGCGCCGATCGGGTGATCGTTGTTGGAGGGCAGGCTGCGGTCTCTCGGGCCGTGGCCGAAACCTGCCTTGATGTTCCCGGCGTCACCACGGTAGAGCGGCTCTCAGGGCCTGACCGGTATGCCACCTCGGTCGCCATCGCCGATCGTGTGGTCGGACTCTCTGGCGATGCGTACAGCGGCGGTGCATTCTTTGCCACCGGACGTGCCTTCCCCGACGCTCTGGGCGCCTCTCCTGTAGCGGCCGCCAACGGATACCCCATCTATCTCGTGCCTCCCGCATCTACTCTGCGCGCCGATATCGTGGCGTCGCTCAAGTCACACGAGGTGACTGTGCCGGTGATCCTTGGCGGGACCACCGCGATCGGCGCGAGCATGGCGGGCAACATCGCGTCGATCACCGGCGTTGTGCCCGTGCGGCTGTTTGGGCCGACACGCTACGAGACTGCCGTCGCAGTCGCAAACTGGGCGGTGAGCACTCAGGCAATGAGCTGGGATAGAGCGGCGATCGCCACGGGACTCGACTTCCCCGATGCGATCAGCGGTGCCGTGCTGCAAGGCCGCACCCGCTCGGTTCTGCTGCTAACGGACCCCTCGGCACTCAGCACCGCAGTTGAGCACGCCCTGGACGCACACCGCGCGGCGATATTCGAGATCAGGTTCCTCGGCGGGGAATATGTGCTCACCGAAGAGTTGCGCGATCAAGTCATCGCGGTTCTGACGAAGCCTTGACACGGCGCACGGCCGCGATCCTACGTTCAACAGCCCGGTTCCCCGGGGTGCCCGCAGCAGTTCTGCAGCTTCACGATCTTGGTGCCCGAATTGCGCAGCAGCAGCTTGATCTTGCGAGCGATGGGCATTTCGAGGCGCAGGTTGACCATGAACGCATCAGGTGATGGCTTTGCCGAGGAACACATGGGCGAACCTTTCTTGGGGCAGGTCGTTGAGCGTGGGCGTTGGGTTCAGTCGGCAGGTCCATCTGCCATGTGCGTCAGTATGAGGCCCAGACGATCGCCTCGCTGTACCCCGGATGGATCCCCGGGATGTCTCGCAGGGTCTCTGCTGTAGCTCCGCACCTCATGGCGACAGCCAATGCCCAGATAAGGTCGCTCGCGGTCGGTCCCGCGATGTGCGCACCTATGAGGCGGTCATCTCCCGATGAGAAGATGAGCTTGACCAGCCCATCGCGCTCGTCATCAACAACAGCGGCGCCGAGGTACTCGAAACTGGTGGTCCCTACGCGATAGGCCAGGCCGGCTGCTGCGGCGTCGTGCTCGGTCATGCCCACCTGGGCGAGTTGCGGGTCGGTGAAGCACGTCGTTGGCAGTACCGTGCAGTCGACGGCCACCGGAGTCCCGGAATCGATCGAACTGGCAACGGTGCGTCCCTCGTAGGAGGCCACGGGGGTCTGCATGAGCCCGCCTGCGGCGTCACCTGCGGCCCAGACGCGCGGATTGGTGGTGCGCAGGTGCCCGTCTACCACTATGTGTCGTCGCGCATCCACGTTGACGCCTGCGACGTCCAGGCCAAGACCATCGATCACAGGCGCCCGGCCAACAGCCAGAAGCACGCGCTCGAAATGCCCCGTGCGCTCAACGCCGCCTTCGGAGAAATGGGCGGTCAGAGTGTCTGGTGAGCCCTCGATCCCGGTCAGACGACAATCGTTCGCAAAATGCACGCCGCGCCGCTTGAGACGATTGACCGCGATGGCCGAGGTGTCCGCATCAAGCATCTCCAATGGCCGAGGCGCGCCCGTGATCACCGTGACTCTCGTGCCGAACGACGAGTAGATCGCCGCGAATTCCATACCGATGAAGCCGCCGCCCACTATCAGAAGTGAAGCCGGCGCTGCGGGATACCCCAGCGCGTCGTCACTGGTGTCGGCGAGTTCTGCGCCGGGGATCG
>JAHIQC010000245.1 GCA_018902765.1 Actinomycetota bacterium
CGGCTGATCACGGATTCGCGACCTTGTGCATCTCGCCGTTCCTGGTTCCCGTCGCCGCGCAAAGGCTCGCCGGCACGCGCACGGGTGTCTGCACGGTGTGCGGCTTCCCGCTCGGGTACGCACTCACTGAATCCAAGGCCGAGGAAGCCCGTCACCTCGTGGAGCTCGGCGCGGTTGAGGTCGATGTGGTCGTCAACATCGCCGCTCTGTTGGAGGGCGAGGACCGCTACGTTCGCGACGATCTTGCGGCGGTGGCCGAAAGCGTCCAGAAGGCCTCGAACGGAAACGCGCTGCTCAAGGTCATCTTGGAGACAGGCTACCTGGAGCCCGATGACATCGTCCGCGGCTGCACGTTGGCGGTCGATGCAGGCGCGGCCTTCGTCAAGACCTCCACCGGCTTTGGCCCGCGCGGAGCCAGCATCGCTGACGTGACCCTCATGCGCGAAACCGTCGGTCCCGATATCGGCGTCAAGGCCGCAGGTGGCATCCGCGATCTGGAGACCGCGCTTGCGATGATCGAGGCCGGGGCCAACCGCATCGGCACCTCGAGTGGACTTGAGATACTCGACGCTTTCGCCGCACTGTCCTAAGGTCTGCGACCTACTGTGGCGTCTTACTCCGTACGCGCGCTGGTGTTGCGCAAGACCAAGCTCGGGGAGACCGACGTCATAGTCACCCTGCTTGCCCAAGACGGCCGTCAGCTGCGCGCCGTGGCCAAGGGCATGCGCAAGCCCGGATCGCGCTTCGGCGGTCGCCTCGAACCCTTCTGCGTCGTCGATCTGCTGCTGCACGCCGGTCGCTCCCTTGAGGTAGTCACCGAGGCCGAGACCGTCGAGTCGTTCGCGTCTCTCCGTGAGGACTACGATCGGTCAACCGCCGCATCCGTGCTTGTCGACGTTTTGGACAAGACCGCGCAAGAGGGCCAGACCGAGGAGCGCGTCTTCGCCATGGCAGAGGCGACACTTGCCGTCATGGCCGACGCACCGGTGTCCTCGCTGCCGGCTATCGTTAGCGGCTTTCTGGCCAAAGCGCTCGCGATGCAGGGCTATCGCCCCGAGTTGCTCGCGTGCGCATGCTGTGCGCAGGAGGCGACCGGCGGGCGTGTGTTCTCGCTGCGCGCCGGCGGGGTGCTGTGCCCCGAGTGCGGCGCCGACGATCCGAGCACCTTGGCGTTCACCCAGGAGGCGCGAGACGTCCTGCAAGCACTCCTCGGCATGACAATGCGCGAAATCGCCGAGGAGCCCTTCGACGCGGCGGCTTTGCGCGAGTGTTTCTCGCTGCTGCGGGCGTTTGCGGCGTATCATCTTCCGGCACGGCTCAAAGCCCTCGACTTCTATGCGGGATCGGTGTTCATATGACCCACGTCGCCACGTGCGATGAGATCAGCTTCGAGTCGCGACTGACTGAGCGCGGGTATCGCGCCGTCATGCTTCGCGTCTCACTCATGCGGTTGCGCTGGGTGCTTCCATTCGCCGCGTTCTTCATCTTCAACGAGCTCGGTCGGGGAGATACGCGCACGGCGCTTGTGCTGGCGGCCATGACCGTGGGCACGGTGATGACGATCGTCCTTTACGCCAACTGGGCGAGCGGATCACCTTCGCAGCGCGCTGTGTACGAACCCGTGCACTACCGGACTGCCGAGGAGGGCCTTGTCTTTGAAGCAGGGGAGCGCTCGGGAATCGTCGAGTGGGGCACGGTGCGGCGATGGGTGTTCGTGCACGGGCACTTCCTTTTGTACGTCGGATCATCTTCGTACCTGCTCGTGCCCGCAGATGCGCTTACCAACGTTGTGTGCGATGGCGAAAAGGCCGAGCAAGGCCCTGCGCATTTCGAGACGATCCTGCGCGACCACGTTGCTCGCAGCCCCCGCCACCGGTTCTACTAGGGCCGCTGCAAAGGCGGCTTGACCACGCACACATCGTGTAAACTACTGCGTACTCTCACGCACGCACGAGGGTGATCCAAGACACGCCGCGAGCCATCAATAAGGCCGCGTAATCGCCGAGAGGGGTCTTTCACCTATGCAGGGCATGACCTTC
>JAHIQC010000018.1 GCA_018902765.1 Actinomycetota bacterium
GCGCAGCCGTCAAGAAGCGCGAAGACCTCTACAAGATGGCTGAGTCGAACCGTGCATTCTCGCACTACCGCTGGTAAGTAAACAGACACCCTTTCGGGTGTAGGAGATAAGGGAAACACGCCACTATGGCTGCTAAGAAGTATCCGCTCGCCCAGACCCGCAACATCGGGATCATGGCGCATATCGATGCCGGAAAGACCACCACCACTGAGCGCATCCTGTTCTACACAGGCAAGACGCACAAGATCGGTGAGGTCCACGACGGCGCTGCCACCATGGACTGGATGGTTCAGGAGCAGGAGCGCGGCATCACTATCACGTCTGCCGCGACGACCTGTTTTTGGAAGGAACATCGTATTCAGATCATCGACACGCCCGGCCACGTCGACTTCACAGTAGAGGTCGAGCGGTCCCTGCGCGTTCTTGATGGTACGTGTGCCGTGTTCTGCGCCGTTGGTGGAGTCGAGCCGCAGTCTGAGACTGTTTGGCGTCAGGCCGATCACTACGGCGTTCCGCGCATGGCCTACATCAACAAAATGGATCGCACCGGCGCTGACTTCTACAACGTCGTGAACATGATGAAGGATCGCCTCGCCACGCGTGCGGTGCTCTTGCAGCTGCCGATCGGCGCCGAGGATCAGTTCAGCGGCATCATCGACCTGCTTGAGATGAACGCCAGCTTCTTCAATGAAGATGACAAGGGCATCAACCCGACCATCGGCGAGATCCCTGCCGACATGGTCGACGAGGCCGAGATGTATCGCCACGAGCTCGTCGAGACAGCCGCTGAGTTTGACGATGCGCTTCTCGAGAAGTTCCTCGCCGATGAAGAGATCGGCGTGGAAGAGCTCAAGCGCGCGCTGCGCACCGCAACTATCCAGTGCGCCGTCACTCCTGTGGTCTGTGGCGCATCCTTCAAGAACAAGGGCGTACAGCCCCTGCTTGACGCAATCATCGACTACCTGCCCTCACCGCTGGATATTCCGCCGATGAAGGGCATAGACACCAAGACCGGCGAAGATGTCGTCCGCGAGCCCGACCCCAAGGCACCGTTCGCGGCCCTGGCTTTCAAGGTCATGACTGACCCGTACGTGGGCAAACTCACCTACTTCCGCGTTTACTCGGGCAGCATGGAGGCCGGTTCTTACATCCTGAACTCCACCAAGGGGCACAAGGAGCGCATCGGTCGCCTGCTCGAGATGCATGCCAACACTCGCGAGGACGTCACTGACGTCTCTGCCGGCGACATCGTAGCCGCCGTGGGTCTCAAGAACACCACCACCGGTGACACGCTGTGCTCGGAAACGGCCCCCGTGTTGCTTGAGTCCATGGAGTTCCCTGATCCGGTCATCGATATCGCCATCGAGCCCAAGACCAAGGTCGATCAGGAGAAGCTCGGCACCTCACTTGCGCGTCTCGCCGAGGAGGATCCGACGTTCCGGGTCCGCTCGGATGAGGAGACCGGCCAGACGATCATCGCCGGAATGGGCGAGCTGCATCTCGAGGTCATCGTCGATCGTCTGCTGCGCGAGTTCAAGGTCGAAGCCAACATCGGCAAGCCTCAGGTCGCCTACCGTGAGACCGCTGGCAAGCGCGTCGACGGTATCGACATGAAGTTCGCCCGCCAGAGTGGTGGCCGTGGCCAGTACGGTCACGTTGTCATCAACGTCGTGCCCCAGGAGCCGGGTGCCGGCTATGAGTTCTCGAGCAAGATCGTCGGAGGATCCATTCCCAAGGAGTACGTGCCTGCTGTCGATAAGGGCATTCGGGAAGCGATCAACACCGGCGTCATGGCCGGGTTCCCGGTCGTCGACATCAAGGTCGAGCTCGTTGACGGTTCATATCATGAGGTCGACTCCTCAGAAATGGCATTCAAGATCGCCGGATCCATGGCGATCAAGGAGGGCTTGCGCAAGGCGCAGCCCACGCTTCTCGAGCCGATGATGGCCGTCGAGGTCGTCACGCCCGAGGACTTCATGGGCGACGTCATGGGCGACCTTTCGTCTCGACGCGGTCACATATTGGGCATGGAGCCCCGGAGCAGTTCGCAGGTCATTCGTGCGAAAGTGCCGCTCTCTGAGATGTTCGGCTACTCGACCGACTTGCGCAGCCGCACCCAGGGTCGCGCGGTCTATTCGATGCAGTTCCAGGCTTACGAGCCGGTTCCGAAATCAGTTGCCGAGGAGATCGTCGCCAAGGTCGGCGGAAGCGCCAGTTAGGTCCGATAAGGAAGTCATCGAGGACTGAGTACCTCGTTCACGACGGAGGGTAGAGAGTTGGCCAACCAGAAGATCAGGATCCGCCTCAAGGGCTACGATCACGAGATCGTCGACAAGTCGACGAAGATGATCGTGGACACCGCCCAGAAGAACGGCGCGAAGGTCTCC
>JAHIQC010000246.1 GCA_018902765.1 Actinomycetota bacterium
GGCACCTGGGTGACCACGTCAAAGAACGCCGAAAGTGTCGCGTCCGAGGTGTAACCGTTGGGAGAGGAGAAGTTGCCCGAGCCTGAGTAGTAGCGCTCCTTGGCAGTTCCTGTCGCATGGCACTGGCCGCAAAGCTCGGCCGAGAGAAGGCGGCCAGGTGCGCCATTGCTTGACGTCCAGGCCAGAACCTCGGGCGTGGTCGTCTCGTGTAGTGATGCCGTCTTACCGGTGCCGTGACAGACCTCACACTGGATGGAAAGACCCGTGATGGTCGTGGGAGTCAGTGGTGAGATCGTGGCGCCGCTCGCCATCACACGCGTGTCGGCGCTCGGCCTCGTGACGCCGAGGTTGTGACAGCCGCCGCAACGCTGTAGGTATCCGCGCGTCGTGACGGGCGCCGTGAGCTCCCATGCGTTCTTGTCGGTGTCGAACGAGATGCCACCGAGTGAGACCAGATCATCGGCAGGCGTTCCTGCCGGAACGGCGATCGTGGCTGTCGGAGAGACCAAGGGCAAAGACTCGCCCACGGTGGTCACGTACTGTTTCACCGGACCGCTGCTCATCTGCAGATAAACGTTCGAGGCTGCAAAGCGCAGACCGGTCGCGCCCATGCCCGGGGATGGCCACAGAGTCGTGCTGGCAGCGGCCGGTACAAGTCTTGAGGGGTTCGCGCGAACGTCTGTGATCATCTGTCCGTGCTTAGTCGTGACAGCGGCCCTGCGGTCCGAAGCCAGAAGGCCGTCGTGGCATGAGATGCACACGGTCTGTCCGCTGTAGCTGCGTCCGTAGACATCGGTCACCGCCACGGCAGCTTGGGGGGCAAGGATTGAAACGACCAGTGACACACACGCGATCGTGAGCAGTCTTCGCGACGTCACTACGCACATCCCTCCCGCCGGCTCACGCCGACCGCACCACGGTGAGATGCGCCCCCATCTCCCAGAGAAGGGCGCATTCCTGCAACTGGATTGTAGCTGAGGTCGACGACAGTGTGTGGCATCACAGTGAGGTCGCGCGCCATGGGCGCACAACGACTCGGCGATGCACCCGGACCACTGATCTTCGAAGGTATCCGCCCTACGCCCCCGCTTATCAGGTCAATATGCGCGTTTGACCACATCCGTCACACATGTATGACCACTTGTCACCGATAAACGGTATATATCGATGATGAACGGAGAAAGAAGTGCAGCTCGGCGGCAGGCATATCTCAAGGATCCGGATAGCGGTGGTAGCCGTGTCGCTGCTGACCGGGATCATGCTCGCCACTGGCGCCGATCTCGCAACAGGGGCCCAAGTCACCGCCAGCGCGACGGTACGTCAGTCGTGCTCCGTGAGCGTGAACGAAGGGCAAGCGACAGTCCGCTCCAACCTGCGCTGGGAGCTTGTCGTGATCGACTCCGACGGCGCCTCACGACTCATCCAGGGTGGTCCGACCAACGGTCAGACCGTTGAGCTTGAGTCGGGCGATCGGGTGGAATTGATCACTCAGTAGGATTCGGCCTCACACGGTCAGCCGCTCAGAGAGTTGTGCTTCTTGAGCTCGTTGATCGAGTAGATGCCGCCCATGAACAGAAGCCCCTGCACCATCCCGATCCATCGATACGCCTTGGCCATTCGGTTCTGGCGGATGAATCCTTCCACCTGACCGCACATCCACAGGGCATGGTTGAGTGCCTCGAACTTGCCCGCAGCGTAGATGTTCGCGCCGACCTTGGCGTCGACGTTGGGATAAGGGTGAGCAGAGTAGCCCAGATCGTCTAGCTTCTTGCAGTACAGGCGCATCATGGTCCGGGCTCGTTCGGGAGCCAGCTCGTCGGCCAGGCCAAATCCGTCGCTCACGGTCGTCATCTCCCCTTGTCGTGAATACTCCACCAAGAGCGGACTCGCTTTGCCGAGCATACTCTCGCTAACGGACGGGGACCAACACAGACTCTTCAGGCCGAAATCGCACGACCGTCCGTCAGGTGACATGGAACGCACGGGCCAGGTGGGCCGATACGTAGTACAAGAGTAAGTTATAGCGCGGAAGGGACCCATTGGCCCCCCACACAGGGAATACAGAAGGAACGATCATCGGTGGCATCGTCGAGCCACGCGAGACGGCCCACGACCGCCTTCGAAGCACCAGTCGACTCGTCGGACTGCTGCTGATCGGCCCGGGACTTATAGCGATTACGATTCTGCTTCTCTATGCCATCGCGCCGAACCGGCTCGTCGCCGATGTGGAGGCGTTGAACGCAGCTGTCATCATGGTGAGCCTACCCTTTTCGAGCATTCTTGCGCGGAGGAATCGACTCCAGGCAGCGGCTTGGGTGCTGATTAGCGTCACGACACTGGCCGTGTTCATCACACAACTGGCCACACATCTCGGCCTCAACCCTCTGTACCATCCGGATGACAGTTCGGCGCTGGCCTACCTGGTGATTCCCGTGTTCCTCTCCGGGGTCTTGCTCAGCCGCAAGGCCACGATCGCACTCGCCTTTGTGCTGGTCACCTTCATGCTCACGGTGCCTCTCGCAGTCCCGGAGATTCGCTACTCGGAGCTCATTGCAGGTCCTATCCTCTTGCTCAGCATCATCACGGCGCTCATCGTCGCCTTCTCCGCACACAATGAGCGTCTAGGGCGCCAGCACATCGCTGCGCTGAACGACGAGATCACGACGCGAAAAGCGGTCGAAACCGAACTCGCGCGCCACCGCGATGAGCTTGAGGACCTCGTGAAAGAGCGTACTGCCGACCTCAATCACACGATGTCGCAACTCGTGGAGGCGAACGCGGCCAAGAGCCGGTTTCTGGCGAACATGAGCCATGAGCTTCGAACACCATTGAACTCGATCATCGGCTTTACGGGGCTCGTCCACGACGGCCTGGCCGGTGAGATTCCCCCCGAGGCCAAAGTACAGCTCTCGATGGCGAACACCTCGGGCAAGCACCTGCTGAGTATCGTGAACGACCTGCTCAGCCTGTCGAGGATCGAAGCCGGAGCAACGACGCTGGATCTCCGCGTCCTGGATATCTCCGCCGCGCTGAGCGCTGTGTGCGACATGATCAGACCACTTGCCGTCGACAAAGGACTGGAGCTCAAGTGCGTCTCGGGAGAACCGCTCGCGATCGTGACCGATGCACAGAAGCTGCACCAGATAGTCCTGAACCTCGTCTCCAACGCGGTGAAGTTCACCGAATCAGGCGAGGTCTCGATCATGCACGAGGCGCAGGACGGCCGCGTCATCGTGCGCGTGCGAGACACCGGACCCGGCATACCCGCCGAGGAACAGGACTCCGTCTTCTCGGCATTTCATCAGCTGCCGACTCTGACGATCGCCAAGTCCCCGGGCACGGGTCTGGGTTTGAGCATCTCGCGTGAGTTGGCGCATCTGCTCGGCGGGGACCTGACGCTCCAAAGCGAGTTCGGGCACGGCTCCGAGTTCATCTTGTGGCTACCATTGGCTGGCCCGGCCACTCTGTGACTGAGCGCGATGGACCGGCTATGCCCCCGCTCCGCAGTACAAAATGGCCCCGCCGAGGATATCCGACGGAGCCACGATCGATTCATATGGTGCGGGTGAGAGGATTTGAACCTCCACGGGGTTGCCCCCACATGGACCTGAACCATGCGCGTCTGCCATTCCGCCACACCCGCGTGTGCGAAGCAGAAGGATAGCACAGATGCCGCGTTCCGGTCAGACTCTGGTGCTTTCGTCGCCTACCGCAAACGGTCGGACTCCTGGATATCGAGCACGACCGACTGCAGGATGAGCTGGAAGCCCAGAATCACGGAGACCAACGCGATCATGATCGTACCGGTCGGTGTAGGACTCGCGGACACGCTTGAACGCACCCAAAGGTACGTCGAGAAGATCGCTCCGAACCCGAAAAGGATCGTTCCAAGCAACATGAACACGGCAACGGGCGAGAGATTGTAGAGCATGTACTTGCGATACAGCCTCCACCAATAGCGCCCGATCAGCAGCCTGGGGAATGTGAACCCCACCGATACGATGTTCACGCCGGAGACCTCGTCGCCGTAGATGGCGGGAATGGGCACGTCCTTGACTCGAGCACTGATGGCATTAAGGTGCACGAGCATGTCATTCTCGAAGAAGTATCCCCTGTGGATGCGGCTCAAATCCAGTCGCTCGAGCACCCCGCGCGAGAGCGCCGTGAATCCGTTCTGGACATCAAAGATGTTCCAGTACCCCGAGGAGAACTTGGTTAGGAACGTGGTCACGAAGTTGCCAAAAAGCCGCGAGCCCGGCATCGAGCCGAGTTCTTTGCCCATCAGGAAGCGATTGCCTTTCGCGTAGTCGAAGCCTTCTTCGACGATGGCGTCGAGCAAATCGGGCACCCTTTCGAGCGGCATCTGCCCGTCACCATCGATCTTGAAGATGACCTCAACGTCGGGCATCGACTCGAGAATCAATCGATACCCCGCGACGACCGCGCCTCCCACGCCGAGATTCTTCTCGTTGCGTACCACGCGCACGCGCGAGTCGTGTAGAGCCACCCTCTCGGCTTCGTCGAACGTCGCATCGGTACTCGCATCATCCACGACGATGATGTGATCGATGACCCTCGGCATAGCCGCGAGAACGTCTCCCACGAAGCCCGCTTCGTTGTGGCACGGAACGATGGCCGCGACAACCCTGCCCTTATGCACCAGACACCCCCTCGCCGGCCAGGCGGCACCCTTGCCAGGCGCAGCGCAACACCCCCGCCGCCAAGACGGCGAATAGGGGGAGGAAGCCATACACGAATCTGGGTTCGGGAACGAACATGAGCAGGGCGAGCGTGCCGAAGACGATCATCATGGACAACGTCCTCAAGCGCGGCTCCCGAAACGCGAGCCCCATACCCGTAAGACCAAGAACGACCAGGAGGTAGTGGGTCACGAGAGTTATCGACTTGATGTAGTTCTTGCCAGGCACCCATGGTTCAAAGTACATGTGCACTGACTTACCCACGGTAAACCACCATATCGTGCGAAGAGGGTTCTCTCTGAGCATTTGCCCGATAACCCGTTTCGCGTACACCGTCTTAGGTATCTCCAGCTTCTCTGCGTACCACCGCTTGTACGTTGGGCCGTGGTAGCTGAAACCCTCACCCATCTCATAGTAGTAGGAGTCGACTCCTGCGAGCATGGGATCGCCGCCGTGAGAAGAGAAGACCCAAGAATAACCCAGGACTACTTGGTTGCGCACCACCCATGGTGCCATCACAAGAGCCCACGCAGCGAGCGACACCGCCGCCAGCTTCACGACGGCCTTACGGCGATCCCCTCGCCGCACCAGGAACTCGTAGACGAACGGGGCAACCGCGACCGGGGCAATTCCGGGTCGCACGTACACCGCGACCGCGAGTAGTGCGCCTGCGGCGACAGACCAGCGGACACTCGAGCGTTTCAGGGCGATCAGCTGCACCAAAACGTAGAGCAAGAACGTGGTCGTCGCGAACGACTCTGTCAGGA
>JAHIQC010000247.1 GCA_018902765.1 Actinomycetota bacterium
CGCCGTCACCTGGTCGCCAGGCACCAAGCCGACCCCCGACGTCTCGGGCTTCGTAATCGGCGCCCGTCCGGCCGGGCGCGGCCGCAAGGAGACCTACTACCTCTCCGGCTCCGAAGGCCATGTCCTCGTGATCGGATCCACCGGCTCGGGCAAGACGCGCCGGATCGTGTTGCCGAGCATCTACGCGCTCGGCGAGCTCGGCGAATCGATGGTGATCCCGGATCCCAAAGGCGAGCTCTACCTCACCACCTGCGAGCACCTCAAAGCCAAGGGCTATCGCGTCGACACGATCGACCTGCGCGACCCCTCGCGCAGCGTGCAGTGGTCGCCACTGGGTCTGATCGTGGATCTCATCGAGTCCGGCGAGATCGCGCACGCCGAGGACATGGCTCACGAGCTCGCCAAGACGATCGTCTCGGCACAGCTCGGCGGGCATGGCGGCAACGAAGCGTTCTGGAACGCCAGCGCCGAAGCAATCATCGCGGCCACCGCTCTCCTGATCGCCAGCGAGCCGAAAGGCATCGATCCACTCTCGCGCAACATGTTCAACGTGTACCGGGCGCTCGGAACGTACGGCAAGGAGCGTCTCGCGATGCGCGCCGGGAGCATGCGGCAAGAGACGATCTATCCCCTCAAGGAGATCATCGAGGGTCTGGACGACCGGCACCCGGCCAAGGTCGCCTACCTAGCCGCGAGCCTCGCCACGGGCAACACCGCGTCGAGCATGTACACGACGGCCGCCAATGCGCTGAAGATCTTCAGCAACAGGAACATGGCCGCACTCACCGCGCGTTCCGAGCACAACCTGGCCGATGTGGGACTGCGCAAGTCGGCGGTGTTCATCATCACGCCCGACGAGCGCGATGCGTACAACGTCATGGTCACGATCTACGTGCGGCAGCTCTACCAGGCACTCGTGAAGGCGGCCAACGCCCACGGCGGACGGCTCCCAGTGCCGGTCAACATCCTGTTCGAAGAGTTCGGCAACATCCCCAAGATCCCGGAGTTCGTCTCCATGCTCACGATGGCCCGGAGCCGCGGGATCCGGCTACTCATGGTCGTGCAGAGCATCGAACAGCTCGAACGCTACGCCGAGGGGCGCGTGGAGGCCGCCTCGCTCATCGGCGGCAACTGCTCGGCGATCGTGTACCTCGCCAGCGCGTCGGGCAAGACGCACCGACTCATGAGCGACCTGACCGGAACGAAGACGATCATGGTTCGCGACGGCGGGTCCTCCCAGCGCAACGGTGGTGGGCTCGTGGGAGCCAGCCACACGACTTCGCGCTCCGACAAGCTCACGTCACGCCCTGTCCTCATGCCCGACGAGATCGCGCGCCTCTCCCCCGAGGTGGATGGCGCTCTCGTGGTGCGCCGCGGCATGAACGCGGCGCTCTTCCCGGTACCGGACCTCTCGCTGCTGTCAGTCGACGCGGCGTTCGGCCTGGGTGACCCCGACCACACGAGCGAAGTGCGAGCCGCGCGCCAGGCCGCGCGCAACGTCCACGAGATCGACCTGCCGCCGATATGGCATGGCGAGGAGCTTCTCCCCAAGGGGCTCAGGCTCATGGGCCAAGAACGGCCGGGACCGATGAGGATGCCCGCCGATCGCGTGGGCGTTGACAGATGAGGGACACGACAAAGGAGAGTGGAGCGATGAGGAGACTACACGAGAAGGGCCGCACCGCACTGGCGGCCGCAACGTTCGCGCTGGCTGCGGCGACGCCGACAGTCGCGCTGGCCGTGACCGACATAACCGGGTTCTTCGCCAAGGTCGACACGCTCGCCAAGCAGGTGCAGACCGGCGTGACGCTGATCTTCGCCACGATCGCGGTGATCGGTGGCGGCGTGCTCATCACCATGGCGGTGCTCACGCAAGATGAGCACATGCGCCGGCAGCGCTGGCAGCAGTTCTGGGGCCTACTGGCCCTGTGCATCGCGTTCGCGGTGCTGCCGTGGCTCGTGCCGTTCCTCATCACGCAGTTCGGCTAGAGCCGCCTCATGGACACTATCACCGCGTGGTGGAACGGCTGGCTCGTCGGCGTGTTCAGCGGCTTCTTCGACATGATCGCCAAAATGCTCATCAGTGTCGGGACGCTGTCCGCCGCGCTGATCCATTGGGCTCCCGTCGTCAACGCCATGACCACGGTGCAGGTGTTCGCCACGGCCGTGCTGGGTCTGAAGGTCGGGCTCGACGTGTATTCGCGCTACATCCTGCAGCTCTCCGGCGAGGACGGCGACCCACTCGACTCGGTACTCATCCGCGCCGCCGGGGCCGCCGCGCTCATCTGGTCGATTCCGCTCGCGGTCACACTGGCCGTCGATGTCGGCAACAAGCTGACAAGCGACGTGCTGACCAACTCGGCTGCCGGCGCCGTCACGAGCAAGCTGCAGGCGGCTGATGTGATGAAGCGTCTCGTGGCCATCGGCCTGACCGCGAGCAACCCTACGGGCCAGCTCCTCTTGGCCGTGGTCATGCTCTTCCTCGGCATCGGGCTCATCGTGATCTTCTTCCAGGTCACGAAACGCTCGGTCGAGCTCGCGATCATGGTGTTCATCGGACCGGTGCTCGCGCTGAACTTCGCCTCGCCGGACCGCTCGCTGTTCGCGGCGTGGACTCGGCAGCTCCTGACACTGGCGTTCACGCAGGCGTTGCAGCTCTACCTCTTGAACCTCACGATCATCGGCTTGGTGACCGGACTCAAGATCTCAGGGTTCGGGACCGACCCCGTCCACGAGTTCGTCGCGATGATCGGCCTGATGGCGTGCACCATCGCGCTGCCGGCGTTCGTGGCGCAGATGACGCACCAGGCCACGCCAACGGGCGTGGGCTCGATGGCACGCATGGCGACGTTCGAGTTCGCCCGCCTTGCGGTTGCGAGGGCGGGATAGCCGTGGCCCAGCAGACAGCGGCGGCCGAGATCATGGGGTGGAGCGCCGCGTTCCTCACGGTGGTCAGCGTCTCGGCGATCGCGCGTTCCGGCATCTCGGCGATCAAGGCTGTCCTTTCCCCCGGGGAGACCCGGCCGAGTCTGTGGACGATCGCACGGCCCGTCATGGCCGCGGCCCTAATCTCACTCGTCGTTTCCGGCGGCATCCTCGTCGCCATCGCTCAGATGTTCCGCTAGGGAGGCTTTAAGAATGGCGACAGCAGAAGAAGAACAGCGCGAGTGCTATCTCGCCCCGTCGCGTGTGGCGCTCGGCAAGCAGGTGTTGACACCCAACGTGCCGAGGCACAACCAGATCTACATGTACTACGTGCTCGGCACCGCGCCCGTCGCTGCGATCGTGGCCGCGATTGCCACGCGGGTCGTGTTCGTCGGACTGCTCGCAGCCGGCCTTTGGATCATGACCGGCTGGGGGCTCGTCACCGACTCGGTCGCCGACGTGACCGTGGCCGACTTTCTCAAGAACTCGCTGCGCTGGGTCCGCGAGCCCAAGCGCTACTACCTCAAGATCGAGAAGGGCGGATTCACCGATGCTCAAAGCTAAGATGCCGCCGGCCGACACGATGGCGGACCTGATCCCGGTGGCCGACGTGCTCAGATCGACCACGGGCGACTGCACGTTGCTGACAGACGGCACCTACGCCGTGCATCTGCGGGTGCAGCCGCAGGACATGACGCTCAAGGACGCCGGCGGTGTCGCCGCGAACTTCGACGCGTTCCAGGCGGCGTACAACTCACTGACCGTGGGCGTGCGGATCTACATCGGCCCTCGCGCGGCCGACCTTGAGGAGCAGATGAACCACCTGCGAATCCTCATGGAGCGGGCCGCCACGAGCGGCCGGCGAACGCTCATCGCCGACCAGATCGAGTTCGTGGCCGACCTGATGAGCAAGGGCAACGCGGCCGAGCGGGACTTCTTCTTCATCCTCACGACGCCGTCGACGGCGAACGACCCGCAGCGAAACGATCTCTTCACGGAGGCCCGCAACTTCATCGCCACGCTCGGCACGCGCGGGATCTCGGCGAGCTGGATGAGCGCGGCCGACGTGATCAACACGTTCGTGCGATTCAGTCTGCCCTCCCCTGCCGTCACGCTGCCCTCCGACGACCCGTCACTCAACATCGCGCCGCTCGTCGGCGTCTGACAAAGAAGGGCGGAAGCTCATGGCCCGCAAGAAGGCCGAAGTGACCGAGCAGGTCACGCAGATCCTGCCGAACACACGACTGCGTGAGCTCATCGCGCCGGTGGTGGCCGAGTTCTCAGACAAGAGCTCGTGCAGGTTCGGCGACCAGTATATGGCGGTCCTCGTCGTGACCAAGTACCCGGCAAGGCTGCCAGCGGAGTGGCTCTCGCGGATCCGGCTACCCGGCGTGACCGTCCACATCGACGCGGTGCGCCGGAACGCTGCCGAGTTCAACCGCATCGTCTCGGACTCGCTGTCAGGGTGGAGCTTCCAGGCCGAGAGCAAGAACAAGGGCGCCTACGAACGCATGCAGGCCTCGGCGAAGCGGGACCAGGCTGCAGAGCTCCTGCGGCTGTCCGGCTCGGAGAACCAGGCGATGTTCGACTCGGTCGTGTCCTTCATAGTGACCGCCGAGAGCGCAGAGGGACTGACATCGCGCGTCAAAGAGGTGCAGGGCCGGCTTGCGGCGAACCAGATCATCGCTCAGCGGCCGTGGTTCATGACCAAGGACGCGATGCTGCACTCAAGCCCGTACGGCTACCGCTCTGCGCGACTTCACGAGCTCTACGCGATGCCGATGCCTTCGAGCACGCTGGCCGCTGCCGCACCCTTCTCGGCCGCGGGTATCAACGACGGCTACGGCAAGGTCTACGGACTGGACACCACCGGCGGCGTCGTTGTGATCGATCGCTGGCGGTTCGGCTCGTCGGGCTTCGCCGATCGCTCCAACGCCAACATGGTCGTGCTCGGCAACGCCGGCGGCGGCAAGTCGACGTTCATGAAGCTCGACATCCTCATGGAGTACATGGCCGGCACCAAGGTCATCATCATCGACC
>JAHIQC010000248.1 GCA_018902765.1 Actinomycetota bacterium
ACGAGGACCTCGAAGCGAAGCTGCCTCCGTCGGATGTGATGATTGACGAGCAGGTTGCCGCTCGAGTCGATGCCGAGGCGATTCGTGCATGCGTGCATCGACTCACCGAGGATCAGGCGGCTGTCATAACCTGTCGCTTCTTCTTTGACTTGGATGTGAAGCGGACGGCTCGTGCATTGGATAAGACCGAAGGGGCGGTCAAGGCGCTCCAGCACAGGGCTATGAAGAATCTGGCGACGATGCTGGTGGAGGTGATCGATGATGAATGACAAGACGACCCCTGCGCACGGAAACCCCGTGTCGCTGGAAGACGTGTTGTTCGCATCTTCGGTCACGGGCATCCCTGAATTGGAGCGCACCAGGCTCAAGGCCGTTGTCATGTCCAGTATCCGACCCCAGCCACTCAGGTCGGCGCGCCTCGTGTTCGCTCGAGCCGCGACTGTGTTCGCTTGTTGCGGGACGCTGGTGGGTGGAGTCTCGTTCGCGGCCGCACACTCACTTCCCGGGGATCCTTTGTATCCTTTGCGCCAAGCGGCGCAAGAGATGCGTATCGTGTTCACCCCTCAAGACTCGCGAGGTGATGCGCTCATCGATCTGAGCGATACCCGCGCAGAGGAAGTCCGGATGCTGATGCAGGTGCAGGCTGGCGAGGCCCGTATCCAGAAGGCCGTTGACGGATTCGGAGATGCGGCAGGACGCGCGGTCGAAAGCGCGCCAGATTCGCCGACCGCGCAGCAGCGTGCCAAACGGATCGAGGACGCGGTCTCAGACGAGCCGGTGCAGGTCCGCGAGCGGGTGCAGTCGGGTATCCCTGAAACAGGTTCGGGCGGAAGCGCCCCCAGCGTGCCCAGCGGCCCGAAACCGAGCGGCAGTGGCGCCGGGACCACCGGTTCCAGTGATGCGGAGCCCGTTGGTTCAGGCAATGGCTCCGGCGCAGCCGAGCGCGCTGGCTCGGGTTCCGGAAGTACCTCGCAGCAGGTTCCGGTGACGCCATATGATGAGGCCGTAACCCCGGGTCGACGCTGAGCGTTGTTTGTGAGTGGAGGGGCGTGATCATCCTAAGGGGATGAGCCCATGCGCACTACATTCAAGTCGTTTGCCTTACTGATCGTCGTACTTCTTCTGGCTATGCCGCTAGCGGCGTTTGCCGCCGGTGGCGTACGTGCCTCCGGCCAGCTGACTGCCAGCGGCCCTTCCGAGGCACCGGGTGCCCGAAACATGGGTGACGCCGCGCCCCAGGATGTTCCCGGAGATATCGATCGACTGCGCACTCGTGACCAGCTGCAGGATGGTTCATGTGCTGTTGAGGGTGACGACGAGCCGGCCATGACTCAGACGCGCACACGACAGATGGAGCAAGCCCGGACACAAACGCATGCAGGTGTTGTCGAAGACGTCGATCCAGCTGCGGTTTCTGCTGACCAGGCTCGTCTCCGCGATCAAGACAAGCTGCGCGATGGCTCGTGCGATGACGTCGTTGTAGAGCCTGAGGCAGCTTCGGCGGATCGGATTGCCGATTCCGCATCGCCCGACCAGCTGCGCGAGCGCGACACCCTAGCCGATAGACTCGTGGTCGATGTTCCGGCGGGCATCGCGACGTGGTTCCAGTCGATGCTTCAGTTCTTTGGCTTGAAAAGCTAGGGTGCTTCGCGAGCCCGATCGTGTCAGGAGGGTCGCCTGCGGGCGGCCCTTCTGCTTGTAAGTGTCGCCAGGATCGCGCCGACAGCGGCCCCGAGCGTGTCCACGCCCCAGTCGAACACATCAGGCGAGCGTCCTGCGACGAATGACTGATGGAACTCGTCGGTGATGCCGTACGCTGAGCAGATGAGCACCGCGATCGCGAGCACCCGAGTCCTCGGCCCCGCGTCTCCGAGCGCTAGTGCGCATAGTACGCCGAGGATCGCGTAGCCCCCGAAATGGCCGATCGAACCGAACCGACCGGGCACTTGGCCTCCGGGCAGCGCCGAGAATCGGAAGATGATCGCCATCTGCGCGGCGACCGCGAGCCACCACAGTGAAACAGGCGTCTTGGGGCGGCCTTGTGCTGGCACGTGTCTCACATCGTTTCTGATTCGGTCGTTGTCGGGGCGCGAACGAGTCTAGCATTATCGCTTGACGCATGATGGTCGCAGTGCGAACGTCATGCGCGTCTAACCTTCGGTGAACCCGGGAGAACATGGAACGTCGAGCTTCTGTCACAGCGGCGCTGGTGTCCGCGGCGTGCTTCGGTACCTTGGCCATATTCACGAGCCTCGCATACAAAGGGGGCGCACTGCCCCTGCAGCTTCTCACGTGGCGGTTCTCGATGGCGGCGATTCTGCTGGGCGGCTATCTGGCGTTTACCAAGCCCCGGGCCCTCCGGATTCCTCTTGGTGACCTTGGGCGATATGCCGTGATCTCCCTGTTGGGCTATGGAGCCGCATCCATCTGTTTCTTCTTTGCGCTCACATACACCGACGCCGCCGTGGTGGCGATCTTGTTGTACACATATCCGGCGATGGTAGTACTCGCGGAGCGGCTGCTGTTCGGGGTCCCGCTCTCCTCGGGCCGTGGCGTGGCCGTGGCCCTTACCTTCGTTGGCTGCGCTTTCGTCTCAGACCCCTTTTCAGCCCAAGGAGGGGTGGTTCTCATCGGCGTGGCGTTGGGGCTGGGAGCAGCAGCGTGCTACTCGGTGTTCAGCATGCTTTCCGACCGCTGGCTTGAGGGTCGTCCGCGTGCCACCCTCATGACCTACCTGTTCGTGTACACCGCTCTTCTGTCTGGTGTCGCCGCGCTTGTCACCAGAACACCGCTCGGGACATCGGAGTGGACCCCCATAGTCTGGCCGATGCTCCTCGGGATCGTGGCCCTGCCCACGTTCGCGGCCATCCTGTTGTATCTTCGGGCACTCAGGGGGCTTGGTGCGGGTCAAGCCGCCATCCTGTCAACGTTCGAGCCCGTGTTCACGATCGTGCTTGCCTCGCTGCTGCTCGGGGAGAGACTCTCGCTGACACAGTGGCTCGGTGCCGCATTGGTGCTCGCCGGCGTGTTCATCGCGGAGCGCGCGGGACGACCCGCAGCCGAGCTCGCGCTGGTCTGAGCCGACTGTCAGGCCAGTAGCTTGAATGCATCCGTCAGGTTACGGGTGAGCGTCACCAGTACGAAACCGGCCGGCTCGATGCCGTAGCCCCAAGCGCTCAGCCACAGTGCATTGCGCGGCGCGGTGCCGGCTAAGACAAGCGCCCGAAAGGTCAGTGCTGCACCCAGGAGCCATGCAACGATCTTCAGCTCCGGTGTCACGGCGAACAGCTGCGGTAGCGCCCCGACCGCCCATGCAAAACGGATCGTCCCCGGCTCGCTCGTCGTCTCACGGGTGTTCGACAACCGCATCATCACCAGCCGGGCGACAACCCACATGACACTGACCGCTCCGGCCGCAAGGCCCTGCAGCGGCTGTTGAGCGGGATGGATGAGTTGCGCGATAGTTGCACCGACGATGGTCGCGCCAAGTCCCACCGCCAGCGAGAGTCCAGGCCCGGCTACAGGAGCGCCGCCACGGCCCACTAGCCTGACAGCTTGGTCCCCAATGCGCCCGAGTAGCTTCCTCCAGGCGTTGAATAGGCGGATTGGCAAGGTCAGCGAGTCGCTTTCGGCGGCGGCGGGTCGGTTGGGTTCGCGTGGTACCATTACAGTCGTCAACCTTATCTTCCGAGGCGAAGCGCCATCCCTGTTCGTGAAGCATCATGACGGGCACGCTATACGTTCCATCGGAAGTGTACTTCACCCCATCTAGGCGGAGGACTCGGTGCGAGTTTCGGGTCGCCTTGCAACGATACTGAAGTTCATCGCGGCCGGACTGGCGGTGCTGCTTCTCGCCGTGCTCTCGCTCAGCGTCTACCTGTATCAAGTGTCTTCATCGCTTCAGGATCTCAGCGAGCAGTCGCTGCTCAATTCCTCGGCGCAAACGAGCTTCGTCTACGCCGCCGATGGCACCGAGATCGCTCAATGGCATGGCGAAGAGGATCGCACGGTTGTCCCCCTCAAGAAGATACCGAAGTCCCTGCGAGACGCTGTGGTCGCCATCGAGGACGAGCGCTTCTACACCCACAATGGTGTGGACACCCAGGCGATCATGAGGGCGCTCAAGACCAACGCCGAGGACGGTTCTGTGTCTCAGGGTGGCAGCACGATCACGCAGCAGCTGGTGAAGCTCCTGTTCACGGACGGCGAACGCACGATCACGCGAAAGGTGAAAGAGGCGCTCCTTGCCTACGAACTCGAAGCACGCACCGACAAAGATCAGGTGCTGGAGACCTATCTGAACACCGTGTATTTCGGACGCGGTGCGTACGGGGTCGAAAGTGCCTCTCAGCACTACTTCGGGCGCTCCGTGGAGTCGCTGGATGTGGCGCAATCCGCGCTTCTGGCCGGGATCATCCGCTCCCCGGGCCGCTACTCGCCTATGGATGCCCCAGAAGAGGCTCTACTGCGGCGCGATGTCGTGCTTAGCAAGATGCAGGAGCTCGGGTTCCTCTCCAAGAAGGCCGCGCTGGCCGCCAAGTCCGCTTCGCTCGAGCTTGCGCCCCCCGCTGAGGTCCCCGCGATCGCCCCGTACTTCCTTGAGTACGTCAAACGGGAGGTCTCGGCCCAACTCGGTGACGAGGCCGTGTTCACCGGCGGACTGCGGATATACACGAGCCTGGAGCCTGCTCTCCAGCGAAATGCTGAGGCCGCGGGCAAAGCGATCCTCGGCGCCAAGACCGATCCAGAGTACTCACTGGTGGCCATCGATCATGGCACGGGACGTGTTCTCGCACTGGTCGGAGGGCGCGACTTCGCCACCCATCAGTTCGACCTGGCGACCCAGGGACGCAGGCAACCGGGCTCTGCATTCAAGCCATTCGTGTTGGCGCGCGCTCTGGAGGAAGGGGTCAGCCCCGACCAGGCCTTCGATGCTTCGCCCTATTCGGTGAAGGTCAAAGACGGTACCTGGACCGTGCGCAATTACGAGAACCAGTTCACCGCGGGCAAGATGACGCTTAGGGCGGCCACAAACTGGTCCGTGAACTGCGTCTATGCGCGCCTGATAATGCAGGTTGGTCCGGAGGACGTCGTGGAGACGGCTAAGAAGATGGGAATCACCAGTCCCCTGGAGCCGAATCCCGCAATTGCGCTTGGCGGCTTGTCGCAAGGGGTCTCTCCGCTGGAGATGGCGTCGGCCTACGGCACCATAGCCAATCGCGGCGTTCGGATCCCGCCAACGGGGATCATCA
>JAHIQC010000249.1 GCA_018902765.1 Actinomycetota bacterium
CGCCGCCGGGAAGTATGTCGCTTCCTTCTCCGGGTTCCTGCCGGCAGATGACGCGCAGGTACTGATCATCGTGAGCCTCGACGAACCGAGCAACGCGATCTACGGAGGCGTCGTTGCTGCCCCGGTCTTTTCGAAACTTGCGGCCTTCAGCGTGTCGCACCTCAAGATTCCGCCCACTTCTCTATCCTCTGGCGACGAGACGGCAACAGCCGTTTCCAAGCCGTAGAGCTGGGAAGTGTCGCATGCTAACATCAACCGTCATTAACGGGTGATCAGGGTGGGGAAGCAGGGTATACGACAGCTTATGAGCGGTACTTCTGACGTGCTCAAAGACGCCCAGATAGAGGTCTCGGGAGTCGCATATCGCTCTGACGCTGTCGTAACCGGTGACGTCTTCTTCTGCATACCCGGCTTTGTCCATGACGGGCACGACTTCGCACATGATGCCGTGAGCCGCGGAGCTGTCGCTGTTGTCGCTCAGCGGCCCATCGACGGGCTGGATTCTGTGCCGCTCCTCTTGGTCGAGAACACGCGCATTGCCTTGGCTCAAGCGTCATCTCGATTCTTCGGCACTCCGAGCAAGCAGCTCGACGTGATCGGGATCACCGGGACCAACGGAAAGACCACCACCACCTACATACTCGACAGCGTCATGCGCGCAGCTGGGCGAACCACTGGCTTGATAGGCACTGTGGAGACTCGCATCGGCGACACTTGCGTCCATGCCGCTCGCACCACTCCGGAGTCGCTCGATCTGCAGCGTCTGCTGGCCGGTATGGTCGAGGCGGGCGTGGGTTCGGTCGCCATGGAAGTCTCCTCACATGCCATCGATCTGCATCGCGTCGAGGCCGTGCAATTCGCTGTGGCTGCGTTCACGAATCTGACTCAAGACCATCTCGACTATCACCACACGATCGAAGAGTACTTCTCGGTCAAGAAGAGGCTCTTCACGGACCTTGAGGTTGAGCAAGCGGTCATCAACATCGATGACCCTTTGGGAGCGGGCCTGGCGGCCGAACTGGATGAGGTCCTGACCGTCGGGCTTTGTCCGGAGGCCACGATCCGTGCCGAGGAGCTGGATATGACGGCCACAGGCACTCGATTCATGCTACGAACACCCGATGGCGATGCGAGTGTCGATCTCCCGCTCGCGGGTCTTTTCAACGTCAGCAACGCGCTTGTCGCGGCTGGTTGTGCGCTTTGCCTCGGTGTTGGACTCGAAGTCGTTGTGGCCGGCCTTGAGGCAGCACCCCAGGTGCCCGGCAGGCTCGAGCGAATCGATGCTGGTCAGCCCTTCGCTGTATACGTGGACTATGCGCACACGCCTGACAGCCTCGACAAGGCGATTCGCGCGGTACGTGCACTGGTCAGCGGACGTGTCATAACGGTGTTTGGCTGCGGTGGAGATCGTGATCTGGCCAAACGACCGCTGATGGGACGTGCTGCGGCCTTCGGCTCCGATCACGTTATCGTGACCAGCGACAATCCTCGAACAGAGGATCCGGTCGGAATCATCTTGCAGGTACAAGATGGTCTTCGCGAGGGCGACGCATCATACGAAGTGGAGCCGGATCGTCGTGCTGCGATAGCTCGCGCGGTCGCACAGGCGGCACCCGATGATGCCGTTTTGATCGCAGGCAAGGGCCATGAGGACTACCAGATATTTGCAGACCGGACCATCGATTTCGACGATCGCGTGGTTGCTCGCGAGGAACTGGAGCGATTGTGCTGACACTGGACTCAGAGCGGCTTATCGAGATTCTCGGCGCCGAAATACTCACGGGTCGCGGCGAGCTCATGGTCAACGGCATAGCTACGGACTCACGGCGGGTTGAGCCGGGCAATGCGTTCGTGGCGTTTTCCGGCGAACGAGTGGACGGCCATGAGTACTTGGTGGCAGCGATGGAGCGTGGTGCGCGCACACTCATCGTGACGGAGTCGGCCGACGCGTTGCTCTCTCAGTTGGCGACGGCGCGCGAGCGCGATGTGATGGTAGTGCGCGTTGCTGATGCGCTGGGGGCCGTTCAGGCGCTCGCTTCATATCACCGTAGCAGGCTCTTTTGTCCCGTGGTCGGCGTTACCGGTTCTACCGGAAAGACCACAACAAAGGACTTCATAGCCAGTGTCGTATCGCAGGGTTTTCGAGTGATTGCGACCGAGGGCAATCAGAACAACGAACTGGGCGTACCGCTGACCATCTTGCGCGCTGGCGCGGACACCGACGTCCTCGTAGTTGAGATGGCCATGCGCGGCGCGGGGCAGATCGCGCATCTTGCAAGTATCGCTCGTCCCACGGCGGGTCTCATCACCAACGTGGGCACGAGCCATATCGAGTTGTTGGGCACACAAAAGGCCATTGCTGATGCCAAAGGCGAGCTCGTGAGCGCTGTCGCTTCAGAGGGCTGTGTCTTCTTGAACGGGGACGACATCTTTTCTGGGGCTTTAGCCGACAAGGCGTCTGCCGAAATCATCACCTACGGCATGTCAGACGAGTGCGTGATTCGCGCTCTGGACGTCATGACCGATGAAGCGAGCCTGCCCAGCTTCACACTCGTTTGCCCCGCGGGGACGCGCAAGGTCACATTGGCCATCCCGGGCCGGCATAATGTCTACAACGCGCTGGCTGCCACAGCCGTCGCTCTGTACTTGGAGATCCCGCTCGATGACATCGTGGATGGTCTGGAAGCTGCCGAGTCCGGTCAGATGCGCATGCAGTCGTTCGAGACGGCCTCAGGGGTGCATGTGATCAACGACGCGTACAACGCGAATCCCACCTCTATGCGCGCGGCTATCGAGACACTTTCGGACATGTCTGGTGCGTCAAAGCGCATCGCCGTTCTGGGCGATATGGCCGAGTTGGGCTCTCTGACTGAACTTGCACACTTTCGAATCGGCGAAGAGGTGGCTCGCCTTGAGATTGATGCATTGGTGACGGTTGGCGAGCGCGCACGACGTATCGCTGACGGTGCCAGGGCCGAGGGGATGCCCGACGAGGTCATCCGTCCATGTCAGACTCCTGAAGAGGCCACAGAGGTGCTCGATGACCTGCTTGCTGCCGGAGACGCGGTGCTTGTGAAGGCGTCGCGAGTGATGGGGCTTGAACGAATAGTCGAAGGAATCGTGGACCCACGTGTTTAGACTCGCACAGTACCCGTCATATCAGGTCTTCATCGGGGTGGTGCTGGCCCTGGTCGCTTGCGCAGCGCTGTTCCCCTTCTGGATCCGGCTTCTCAAGTTCCGCAACATCGGCCAGCAGGTGCGTGCCGACGGCCCTCAGGGGCACCTGGTCAAACAGGGCACCCCGACCATGGGCGGTGTTTTGATTCTCCTTGTGGTCACAGCTGTATATTTACTGTTCGGGAACTTCGGTCGCTCGTCGGTCCTTGCGCTCGCGAC
>JAHIQC010000250.1 GCA_018902765.1 Actinomycetota bacterium
CTGGACGACCGAAGCGACGCGAGCGCGACATCCAAACCGGAGAAATCGAAGCCAAAGCAAGGTTCGTCGGACCAATCGAGTGCTGATGCAGTCGGGGCATCGAAGCCGACCCTGTCTAGAGCCGAGGAGTACAGCCTGAAGAAGGAGCTAACCGCGATTGAGCGCAAACTGCGCACTTTCGGCAAGAAGGCCGAGGAGATTCGTGTCGAGATGAGGGCAACCGATCCATCCGACTATATTGCGCTTGGGGACGTCCAGAGACAACTTCACAACCTCGAGCGGGAGACGTCAGATCTCGAGGACGAGTGGCTGGAACTGTCCGAGAGACTGTCCCAGTAGTTGGGGCCGGTGGCTCCGTGGGCGCATATGTCCTCTAGGGGGTCCAACGTGCCCACACGCCGCTGTCTACCGGCCGCACGTCACCGGCACCGGTTAACTGCATCTCGCCGGATGTGATGACGCCACGGCGCAACACCTCGCTCATCAGACTCTCGAGAAGAACCGTTGTCACCCCAAGGGTATGCGATGTGAGTAGCACGAATCGTGGGTTGTCGGTCAGTAGCGCTCTGCACTGCTCAAGCGTCGACGCAAGATCTCTATCGATTCTGTACTGCTCACCCTTGGTGCCGTGCCCGAACGAAGGTGGATCAAGCATGATTGCGTCATACGAACGGCCACGACGAATCTCGCGACCCAGGAACTTGCCGACGTCCTCGACAATCCACCGTATGGGCGCCGCATCCAGCTGATTCAGAGAAGCGTTCTCACGGGCGCGTGTGACCATCGACTTTGACGAGTCCACGTGGCACACGGTGCAGCCAGTGCGTGCGGCTGCGAGGGTAGCTCCGCCTGAGTGCGCAAACAGGTTGAGAGCGCTAGAACCCGCCTCGTCGGACGCGCTGAGTGTGTCGCTGATCCAGTCCCACAACATGCGCGTTTCCGGGAAGACGCCCACATGACCGGCCGGAGTCGGCTTGAGCATCATTGTGATGTCGTTGATGGTGACAATCCAGCTTGCGGGCAGTTCGGCTCCGCCGCGCGATTGCCATCCGCGCTCTCGGTCGAACGAGGCAGCTGCCGTCGTCCATGCTTCCGGGCTCTGCTTCTCCCAGAAGGCCTGGTCACATGGACGCGACAGGACTACATCGCCAAAACGCTCAAGCTTGCGCCCATCGCCACTGTCCAGTAGTTCGTATTCGCTACGCATCGTCTGTTTCGTGCCCGTCGTTGGTGACATTGCATTGATGCAGGCACAAGGATACCGCTCTTGCGGCTTTCACTTGAAGTTGCTCAATATTCCCTCGACACTCTGGGCGCATCACTGCTATCGCAGTCCAAGAATCCGGCTTCACTTCAAGACACGAATAGTCGTATCATATGCAACGCATCACGAATACTGATACCGTTACTTAATCTGCGCTGCCGGCGCACAGGAAGGGGTTCTTTATGAGCGAAGATTCTGCGGTTGTTGACTACCACCCCATGTGGGAGGAACTCGGCATCGACTTGCCGACGCACGATGCTCTTCTCAGTGCAGTAGGACAGATGTACGGCGATGCGTTCCTGACCCAGGAGAACCGCCCCGCTGGGATGAGTTATCTCGACTTCGTCATGAGCGAAGTCCACGGACTGCGCGTGAAGGAGCTGCACGACTTCCGCGCGACTGGCGGCAAGATCGTCGGCACGTTCTGCCTCTACGTACCCGAGGAGATCGTTCGGGCGGCAGGCGCGTGGTGCGTCGGGCTGTGCGCCGGTGCGGAGTTCGGATACGACGAGGTCGAACGAATCATGCCGAGGAACACCTGCGCGCTCATCAAGTCCTTCATGGGCTTCGAGCTCACAAACGTCTGCCCATATATCAAGGAGTCAGATCTAATCGTCGGCGAAACCACCTGTGACGGCAAGAAGAAGGCCTACGAGCTGCTCGGCGAGATGCAGAACGTCTACGTCATGGAGCTCCCTCAGATGAAGCGGCCCCAGGACATCGCCTTCTACCGCGCAGAGCTCGATGATTTCAGGGCGAAGGTCGAGGAACTCACCGGCAAGGCCCTCACCGCCGAGACGCTCAAGGCTTCCATCAAGGAGGTCAATGACAAGCGCCGCGCGCTGCAGCGCATCGCTGCGACCCGCGCAGCCTCACCTGCACCGATCAGTGGCAAGGATGCTCTGCTCGCCACCCAGGTCGCCTTCTACGACGACGTGCCGCGCTATACGCAGATGATGAACGCACTTGCTGACGAGCTGGAAGAGCGCGTGGCCGACGGCGCAGGTGTGGCCCCCGCCGCTGCCAAGCGTGTGCTCATCACCGGCACGCCGATGGCCCTTCCCAACTGGAAACTGCACGACATCATCGAGAAGTCGGGTGGCATAGTGGTAGGCGAGGAAATGTGCACGGGTTCTCGCTACTACGACACCCTCGTGCCGGAGGATGGCGAGACAGTCGAGGAGATGTTCGACGCGCTGGCGGCCAAGTACATGGACATCAACTGCGCCTGCTTCACCCCAAACCAAGGCCGGATGGACGACATCGTCCGCATGGCGCGTGAATACAATGCCGACGGGGTGATCGACTACGCGCTGAACTTCTGTGCCACGTACCAGGCCGAGGCGTTCAGCGTCGAGAAGGCGCTCCAGCAGGCGGGCATCCCAATCATGAAGATCGACACCGACTACTCAGCTGAGGATATCGGCCAGCTCTCGACGCGCGTCGAGGCATTCCTCGAGATGATCTAGGCTGTAGAACGTGCGAGTACTCGGACTGGACATAGGGTCACGCAGCGTGGACGCGGTGTGGCTCGAAGAGGGCCGAATCGTGGACAGCGCCGTGGCGGACTCGGGTTTCGACCCGGCCGCCGCGGCGCGTGTGTTCGTCGAGCGCGGCAACCACGACGTCCTCATTGCGACTGGCTACGGGCGGCACACGGCCCGTGAGTCATTCGCCTGCGATGTGGTGACCGAAATCAAAGCATATGCGGCCGGTGCATCGGTGCTCTTCCCTGGAGCTGCCTCGGTGCTCGACATCGGGGGCCAGGACACCAAAGTCATCACCCTCGGCGCTACCGGGAAGGTCACCGACTTCGAAATGAACGACAAGTGCGCCGCCGGAACAGGTAAGTTCCTCGAGGTGATGGCGCGTGCGCTGGGCTTCACTCTCGAGGAGATGGCGGCCGAAGCCATCGCTGCTTCACGAACAGTTGCGATTACTTCCATGTGTACCGTCTTTGCAGAAAGCGAAGTGACCGGACTCGTCCACCGCGGGGAATCCCGCAGTGCCATCGCCAGAGGACTACACGAATCAATCGCCAAGCGCACAGTCTCGTCACTGAAGCGCGTGGGCGCTGTCGGACCGCTTGTGTTCGCCGGTGGGGTTGCCAAGAACCCAGCGATGGTCGCGCTCATCCGTAGGGAATTCCCAGGCGACGTGCTCGTGCCTGGAGAGAGCGAGACCGACTCGCAGATTGTTGGGGCTTTCGGAGCAGCGCTCTGTGGGCTACCTGTCAAGTGAGTCTGGTCCGAGAAGACCTACTCCTTCACGGGTAGAACATTGACGGCCTTGACGATCAGGCTCACCTTGTCCCCGACCTGCAGGTCCATCTCTTCGAGTGACTCGGTCGTCACCACTGAAGCCATCTCACAGGGGGCGACGTCGAACTTCACGAGAGACATGACATCCCCCTTCTTAACCGACTTGACTTCGCCCTGAACCGAATTACGCGCGCCGTACTTCATGTGAATCCCCTCTCCGTATACATTGGCTTATCCAGCCACCTCATTGATGAGGCGCCTAATCGACTACAGTCAGTATTCACCCACGACGCTCTCGCGAAACCACTACCCTCGTGTTGAGAGTATGCTCAACTCCACCAGGGACAGGAGACGTGAGTGCATGGAACTCGCAATGGCAACGGATTACGCTGGCGACACCGGTAATGCCGAACCTGCGCTGACAAGGATTGCGGAAGCGGGCTTTAGGCACATCCAGTGGATTCACCACTGGAGGCACGACTTCATCTACACGGAGCCTGAAATCCGTCACATCGCGCAACTCCTGAAACGACTTGAGCTCAAGCTGTACGACATTCACGCTCCCGCAGGAGCCGAAAAGAACTGGTACTCCACAGTCGAGTACCAGCGGCAAGCAGGCGTCGAGATCATCAAGAACCGGGTAGAGATGAGCAGGACTCTCGGGGGTTCCGTCATCGTGGTTCACACCCCAACGATGAACGCAGCGAATCGAGGTGCGTGGAGCCAACTCCGGAGATCATTGGACGACCTTGAGGGGTTTTGCTCTGCGAGGTCCGTCAAGATAGCGGTCGAGAACAGATCCAACGACAAGTTCGTCGGAATACGCGAGTTGTTCTCAGAGTACGGACCGGACTTCCTCGGCCTGTGCTATGACTCGGGCCACGGGAACATCGGGGGCACGGGGCTTCAACACCTCGATTCGGTGAAGGAGCGTCTTATCTCGCTTCACCTACATGACAACGATGGGAAGGCCGACCAACACCGCCCCGTATTCTCCGGCACGATCGATTGGCAAGAGTTGGCCCGTATCGTCGCCGAATCCCCCTACGACGAATTCCTCACATTCGAGACGGAGATGCGGCGCTCGGGGTTGCACGACGAGTCGCTCTTTCTCGAACAGGTCCATAGCGACGGACTGAAGCTCCTGTCGATGGTGCGAGACCAGACACGCAGCGCATCGGCTGTATAGGCCCCGAGCGAGCAGGGGCGCGGGTGCGCTGTGCTTCCCGAGTCGCACACCCGCTCCAGAACTCCTACTGCTGAGCGACGCTATCATCCTCTGACTCGACACGCTCGACAGTCTCAGACTGCTGGCGCGGGTTCACGGCGCGAATCAGCGCTACCAGACCCCATGCGACCAGGGCGTAGACGGCTATGGCAACGAGTGCGCTCCACTCGAACACGGCTCCGCCAGCTTTCTGAGTGTCAAAGATCGCGATGAATGGCGCCATGAACACCCCGGACACGCTGTAGATCAACTTCACGAAACCAGCCTCGGCGTTAGCGCCAAACAGCATGAGAACGAAGCGAATTCCGATGAATACCTCGATCACGGCGAACACGAACGTGATGATGCGTGACACGACGACTTCCACCGGTGCCCGCACTTCCGTGTGGACTTGGCTGCGACGATCACTGGACACTGCACGTGCATTGGACATTGAAGCTCACTCTCCTTTGTCTGCCAAGAAGCCCTCGTCACGGCCGCCTGATGCGGCGGGCCAATGCTGAGCTACCGGTCGTCTATGAGCGACGACCCGTTACAAGGTTGAACACGAGCACGATCAGTGCGATTACAAGAAGCGTGTGTACGAGCCCGCCGCCAATCTGCAAACTGAAACCCAGAAGCCAAAGCACCACCAAGATGACGAATATGGTCCACAACATTACGTATTCCTCCTTGAGTCATGAATGTGGTTCGCAGACGCATAGGCGTTCAATACCCGCTGCGCCTGGTCCCGCTACGTCCCGCCTCCCTCACGCCGCCGAACCTGTGAGGCCAATGTGATGATCCGGTCTGCCGTTTCTGGCGACATGGAATACTTGAATACCCCTGCGTCAACAAACTGCCTGGCCTCGAATGGCCAG
>JAHIQC010000251.1 GCA_018902765.1 Actinomycetota bacterium
GATGGGCTCCGCTCCCGGTGAATACATTCACTGGATAGGATTCTACGCCAACACCCGCGAACCTGTTCATCGAATCACGAACCTGGAATCGTGTCAGCACCCAAGCGAAGGCTGCAACCCACGATATGAACTCTCAGATGCCGCAGCGTGGCCATACTCGCAGAAAAGCAACTGCTCAAGTACGGAGCCTGCGAATCGCAGGACGGGATTCTCGGCTCTCGCATAGGTCGCGGCGGCGAATACCACGCCCCACTGATACAGGTGCGTGACCACGAAAGCCCGAGACGTGAGCAGCTGATCGGTCTCGCCTTCAGCTGCGCCCTTCAGGCAGTGAGCCATGAACTCCAACTCGTTGGAGATATGAGCTGCGCAACACCTATCTTCGGCCCATGGCGCAAAGCCCGCAGCATCGTATGCGACAAGGACATCCGAAATCACCCCGTCGACCGCCGGGGACAGATAGCTGCAGGCACATGGGGGCACGAGCGGCATGGTCGCAACCCAGTCCTTGCCACCAAACAGGCGAGTGCACTCGTCAAGCAGAGCGTCCGATGAGGGGTTCGCTTCAAGCCATGTGAGAGCCTGTGTTCCTGAGTCGTGCAGGTTCTCGCCCCACGAACGGCACTCACTGGTTCCGGGGCATCCCGCGAGCATCGTACGGATCGCAGAGGGGTGCGCGGTGGCATCCCGACGGAACAACTCGGCACAAGCGGAGAACTTGCGTGCCTTTGCGCGTTGTGACGCTCCGGAGACCTCATTTTGGCTCTCGGCCTGTTCGCGCGTGATCAGACGAATACCCATGACGCCAGCCCCTGACTACCCGCACACGCGCGGGAGTTATCGCGTTCCAGCCATACAAGATGAACGCGCCTAGGGCTGTCGGCGATACGTCACTCGGGAGATTGGTGGCGCGCAACATACGAAGCGAGGGCCAGCACGGACGACCTGCGGAAACCTAGAAGGCTGCCCCGTACACAGAACGCTCGACCTGAACAGCACTGAAAGCGCGACGTGAATATGTGAAGGCTCTTCGCGCTCAGCTGGCCGAGAAACTGCTACGGTGATGCCCGCGTGGCAGTACCCGTGGCAGGAGAACCGTGAGTCGTGTGAGTGTGAAGTTCGCCAGAGAGTGGGTTCGCCGCGCTGTGCAGTTCGCGGCGCTGCTGGCCTTCGTGTATCTCGTGGTCGCCGCTCCGTGGCTCAACATCGGCTGGCTGCCCTCACAGCTCTTTTCCCGCCTGGATCCGCTGGTGGGCCTCACAGCGGTGATTGCTTCCCGCGCACTTATGGCTTACGCCGCGCTCGGTCTGGTCACTATGGCCTTCACATTCGTGCTGGGTCGCGTGTGGTGCGGGTGGCTGTGTCCCTTAGGCACCCTGATCGAGCTCACCCCCTCCCGCAGCGGACGTGCCGCAAACCATCTTCCCGCACGGTGGAGGTATGGCAAGTACGCAGTGTTCGCACTGGTCTTGGGCGCGGCGATCTTCGGGACTTTGGCTCCGATGGTGCTCGATCCGATCACGATTGCGATGCGGCCGCTTCAAGAAATCGTCATGCCACTACTTGGCAGCGACGCCGTCGGTGTGAGCGTCGGCCAGTACCTCTCGCGAGACGCGATGAGACTCGTGGCATGGCTATCGATGGTGCCACTTGTCGTAGTGCTCGCACTCAACGCGGTAACTCGGCGTTTCTGGTGTCGCGCTTTGTGCCCCTTGGGTGGAATGGTTGCCGCGGGCTCTGCCGCGTCATTCGTGCGACGCCAAGTGGATGCCGAAGCATGCACGCGATGCGGGAAGTGCAGCCGAGAGTGTCCAACATCGGCGATATCTCCAAAGCAAGGATTCGCCTCGTCCCCAAGCGAGTGCATCGTGTGCCTCCATTGCACAGACGTGTGTCCCACGGCCGCAATCGGATTCGGACCCGTGCGCACGCTGGCCCCCCTTTACGTCCCCCAGCGCCGCGAGACGCTCATCGCCCTTGGGGCCACCGGCGCGTCTTTGGCAGGCATGCTGCTCTTGCCGCGCGTAGCGCAAGCCCAGGAGCTGCTGCGACCACCAGGCACGACCGAGCAGCGATTGGCTGAGCGATGCGTGCGCTGTGGCGCCTGCTACGCCGCGTGCCCGACCGGCGCGCTGAGACCCAGCACGTCGGTCACGGCCCCTGCCGGCCTGTGGACTCCAGTGCTCGACGAAAGACCTCGACACTGCACGATGGATTGCAACCTGTGCGCCCCCGTCTGCCCGACCGATGCACTTCACACACCAACCGACCAAGAAGCGATCGCATTGAGACTCGGCGGATTCGCCGTAGTCGACAAGACTCGATGCATCGCGTGGACGCGCGGCAAGAGCTGCCTGAAGTGCACAAGGTTCTGCCCCATCTCCGGTGCGATCGGCTCGACTCCCGTGGTGGTCAACACGCACTTCGGGCCAAAGGAGACACGTGTGCCGGTCGTCACGCCGGAGCTGTGCGTTGCGTGCGGGTTGTGCACTGACTCATGCCCGGTGCAGCCGGCGGCCATCGTGGTCAGGCGCTGAGACAACCGCTTTGAACCCCCGCGTCTACGCGTCCACGCCGAGGATATGCGGCACGGCCGAATCCAACCCGAGCGGCATAATGTGCACGCCATCGCATACCTCACGGCACGCAGCTACCTGCTCGCGAGCAAGTTCGATAGCCTCAGCTGCCGGATCGGATGCGTCCTTGATACGCCGTTCAATGTGCTCAGGCACCATGAGGCCGGCGAGTTTGTTGTTGATGAAGTCGATCACGCGCGGACCTTTGAGCAGCAGGATGCCTGCGATGACCTTGGCGCCTGCCGCATGCATCTCCTCGGTCGTTCTTGCGATCTTGTCGATGTCGAACACGGCTTGCGTCTGAAAGAACTCGGCTCCGGCCTCAGCCTTGCGAAGCGCGCGCGTGAGCTGGATGTCCCACGGCTCGGCCTCGGGAAACATCGCCCCGCCGATGTACAGGTCGGTGGCACCCGAAAGCTCGCGGCCCATCATGTCGTGGCCCTCGTTCATGCCTCGAACGATAGACATGAGCTGCGTGGAGTCCAGGTCGAACACGCCCTTGGCCTGCGGGTGGTCCCCCGCCCGCGGATCGTCACCGGTGACGACAAGGACGTTTCTCAGGCCAAGTGTCCATGCCGCGAGCAGATCGGACTGGAGCGCGAGCCTGTTTCGGTCGCGGCACGTCTGCTGGAATATCGGCTCGACGCCCATGTCGAGCACTACTCGCGAGGCTGCGAGGCTCGAAAGGTGCAGAGTCGCGCCCTGATTGTCAGTGACGTTTATGGCATGACAGTGCAGGCCGAGGATCTCGATGCTCTTCTTCAGGCCCGTCAGATCCGTCCCGAGTGGTGGCGCCACCTCTCCGGTGATCACGAACTCCTCGGCGAGAAGCGCGTCGCGAAACTTACTCACCCGCGCCACCTCCCGTGTTCGCCGCATCGTCAGAACGCACGGCAGCGGCGGCGCGTTTCTTGTCTTGCCTCAGGTTCACACTGCCCGGCTTGAGCTTCTTGGCGAAGTCCTTGGGCGGAAGCACGGCCAGCACGTTCCTGCCCTGCGCCGTGAGGCGCCGCTGGATGCGCACATGCGTGCAATCGCGGTCCGTGAGCACCTCGCACTTGCCGTTCCACATGCCGCCGCATGGCCCATTGAGCAGGCCCTTGGGACACGTGGTGACCGGACAGATGCCCGCCGTGGCATCGAGCACGCA
>JAHIQC010000252.1 GCA_018902765.1 Actinomycetota bacterium
CGAAGGATGTGACGCTTCTAAGGGTACGAAGGATGTGTTTCGAGAGTGTTTCGGCATGGTATCGACGATGTGTCGCCGTATGCTGCGACCACGAAGGCGCAGCTCAAGTGGGTCCCAGTACGTGCGCTGGCGCGCAGGAATCGTGTTTCGGGACGATGTCTAACGGTTTGCAGCCATGACCGAACGTGCGTTCGATAGTATTCGGGGGTAGAATGAAGACTTGCCATAAAGCCATCCGAACACGCAAAGGCAGGTCCTCTCCCGTGTCACTTGAGTTCATCAGCATTCGCGGCGCACGCGAACACAATCTCAAAGGCTTCGACGTCGACATCCCTCGCGACAAGCTGGTGGTCATCACCGGCCTGTCCGGTTCAGGCAAGTCCTCTTTGGCATTCGACACGATCTATGCCGAGGGGCAGCGCCGCTATGTTGAGTCGCTGTCCGCATATGCGCGTCAGTTCCTCGGCCAGATGGACAAGCCTGATGTCGACCACATCGAGGGCCTATCTCCGGCGGTCTCGATCGACCAGAAGACCACGAGCCGCAACCCACGTTCGACCGTGGGTACCGTGACCGAGATATATGACTACATGCGACTGCTGTTCGCGCGTGTCGGTATCCCTCACTGTCCGATATGTGGGCGCCCGATCCAGCGCCAGACCAGCGATCAGATCGTCGATCGCGTCATGGAGATGCCGGTAGGGACGAAGTTCCAGGTCTTGGCTCCGATCGTGCGCAGTCGCAAGGGCGAGCACAGCAAGCTGTTCGATGATCTGAAGCGCGAGGGTTTCGCGCGCGTCCGCGTCGACAAGGAGATGCGGACACTGGACGAAGATATCGCGCTCGACAAGAAGTACAAGCACGATATCGAGGTGGTCATCGACCGGCTCGTGATGAAAGACACGGTTCGCTCCCGGTTGGCCGACAGCATCGAGACGGCGCTTCGGTTGGCAGCGGGCACCGCGCTTGTGGCGGTCGTTGATGGCGAGGAGACCGCGTTCTCGCAGGCGCTGGCGTGTCCGGTGCACGGCGTGTCGATGGACGAGCTGGCTCCGCGTGACTTCTCATTCAACAGCCCATACGGTGCGTGCCCGGACTGCGCGGGTCTCGGCTCACGACTGGAGGCCGATTCGGATCTGATCGTGCCCGACGGCTCGCTTTCGCTGGCGAAGGGCGCGATCAAGCCGTTCTCGGGCGGCATGAACTACTACCCGCAGCTTGTGGCGGCTGCGGCGAAGCATCTCGGTGTTGACGTGAACACCCCATGGGACGAGCTGCCCGCCAAGGCACGAAAGGTTCTGTTGGAGGGCTTGGGGGATACCCGTATACGAGTGGACTATCTCACCCGAGACGGGCGCGAGACCCACTGGTCCTCGAAATACGAGGGCGCACTCACGAGTGTGATGAGGCGCCACGAAGAGACTGAGTCCGACGCGAGTCGCGACAAACTCGAGGAGTATATGGCTGTCACTCCCTGCAAGAGCTGTGGTGGCGCGCGCTTGAAGCCCTCGATCCTCGCGGTCACGTTTGGCGGTAAGAACGTCCACGAAGTCACGACGCTGTCAGCCAAGAGCTGCCTTGCGTTTTTTGAGGCAGTTGAACTGACTGAGCGCGAAGAGGCCATAGCGCGTCGCGTGATCAAGGAAATCGTCGAGCGGCTCCGATTCTTGGTCGACGTGGGCCTGGACTACCTCACGCTCCAGCGGGGCACGGCGACCCTATCCGGAGGGGAGGCTCAGCGCATTCGGCTCGCCACTCAGATCGGTAGCGGGCTCATGGGCGTGCTGTACATCCTCGACGAGCCTTCCATCGGCTTGCATCAGCGCGACAATGCTCGCCTGATCGCAACCATGGAGCGCCTGCGAGACTTGGGCAACACCGTCATTGTGGTCGAGCATGACGAGGAGACCATCAGAGCCGCCGACTTCGTCATCGACATGGGCCCGGGTGCGGGTGAGCACGGTGGAGAGATCGTCTACATGGGTACGCCCGACGACATGATGGCCTGCGAGGAATCGCTCACGGGCGCGTATCTCACCAACCGGCGCTCGATTCCGGTCCCCGAATCCCGTCGCAGCCCCAACAGAGGGCATCTGCGCCTACTCGGAGCTTCGGAGAACAACCTCAAGGATATCGACGTCAAGATACCGCTCGGGTCACTCACGCTCGTGACCGGAGTCTCGGGCAGCGGCAAGAGCTCGCTTGTCGCCGACACGCTCGCTCCCGCACTCGCTAACAAGATCTATCGGGCCCGCAAGCGCACTGGGAAGTTCGTCAAGATCGATGGCCTCGACGCGATCGACAAGGTCATCGACATCGATCAGTCTCCGATCGGCCGTACACCGCGCTCTAACCCGGCCACATACACGGGCCTTTGGGACGATGTAAGGTCGCTGTTCTCGAGCACGCCGGAGGCCAAAGCGCGTGGTTATGCGCCCGGTCGCTTCAGCTTCAATGTCGCCGGCGGTCGCTGCGAGGCGTGCAAGGGCGATGGCCAGATCAAGATCGAGATGCACTTCCTTCCCGACATCTACGTACCGTGCGAGGTCTGCGGTGGCGCACGTTACAACCGCGAGACCCTTCAGGTCAGGTATCGAGGCAAGACGGTTTCGGACATTCTCGATATGAGCGTGGAGGAGGCACTTCACTTCTTCGAGAACATTCCTCCAATCAAGCGCAAGCTGCAGACTCTGTACGACGTGGGTCTGGGCTATATCCGACTCGGCCAGCCCGCCACCACGCTTTCGGGCGGCGAGGCGCAGCGCGTCAAGCTCGCGAGCGAACTGCATCGTCGCAGCACAGGCCGTACGTTCTACATCCTTGACGAGCCGACCACGGGCCTGCACTTCGATGATGTCCGGCAACTCCTGATCGTCTTACAGCGCCTTGTCGACGGCGGTAACACCGTGCTCGTGATCGAGCACAACCTCGACGTGATCAAGAGCGCCGACCACATCATCGACTTGGGTCCCGAAGGCGGTGACGCGGGGGGCGAGATCGTCGCACTCGGTACGCCGGAGCAGATCGCGGCAAATCCGGCCTCGCTCACGGGTCGGTTCCTGAAGCCCGTGCTCGAGGGCCGCGGTGCCACCGTGGCGCCGGAACGCGACGCGCCCAAGTGACCTGGCGACTGGTGATATCCCCGGTGACGACTGCGGATGAGCGCCATGGCTGACGACGTCGCCATCAGAGAACAGGTGAACAGCGTGCCGGACTCTCCCGGTGTCTATCTATGGAAAGACGCCACCGGCGCTGTTCTCTATGTGGGCAAAGCCAAGGCGCTCCGCCGGCGCATGAAGCAGTATGTGATGGGCCAGGACGAGCGACCCAAGATCCCGTTCATGATGGAGCAGGTGGCCTCGTTCGATTATGTGGTCACCAAGACCGAGATCGACTCGCTCGTTCTCGAGAAGAACCTCATCAAGCAGTTCGACCCACCCTTCAACGTCGACTACCGCGACGACAAGAGCTATCCCTTCATCGCGCTGACCATGTCCGATTCGTTTCCCGCAATCAAGTTCACGCGCGAGAAGCGCAAGTCCGGCACGCGCTACTTCGGCCCGTACACAGATGCACGGGCGGCACGCGCGACGATCGAGGCGGTGCGCCGCGTCTATCCGATCTGCAGCTCACAGTGCGCGGAGTGGAAGCGCGTCAACGCCAAGGACGGCGAGCTTACAGGCCGCGCCTGCTTCGACTACAACGTGGGGCGCGGCCCCGGCCCCTGCGTAGGCGCCATCACGCGCGAAGACTACGCCGTGAACGTGGCGAAAGTGGCGTCGTTCCTCGGCGGAAAGCATCATGGCGTTGCCGAGGAGCTCGAGGCGCGCATGCGCGAGGCCGCAGGAGAGCTCGATTTCGAGCGGGCGGCCCGCTTTCGCAATCGTCTAGAGGCGATCGCCGCCATCGAGCAGAAGCAGAAGGTCGTCTCGGCGACAGCTTTTGACGCGGACATCATCGGATTCTTTCGCGAGGAGACCATCGCCGGCGTGCATGTGTTCGTCGTGCGCGAGGGGCGCGTGCTCATCGGCAACGAGTTCGTGCTCGACAAGGGACTCGATGTGCCCGTTGGCGAACTTGTGAGCGGCTTTCTGCTGCGCTATTACGATGATGCCTCAAGCGTTCCTCGGCAGATCATCTTGGCCGATGAGCCCGATGACCCGGAGACGCACGCCGAGTGGCTGTCGGGACTGCGGGGATCGCAGGTCCGGATCTCGGTCCCGATACGAGGCGACAAACGCGGAATGCTTGAGCTTGCCCAGACCAACGCGCGGCACACGCTCATGCGCTTCAAGGTGCGGACGCGCTATGACGAGGAGCGGGTCAACCGTGCGCTGCTCGAGCTTGAGAGCGCACTGTCTTTGCCCGCGCCACCGCTTCGGGTCGAGTGCTACGACATCTCGACGCTTCACGGAACGCACTCGGTCGGATCGATGGTCGTGTTCTCCGGCGGCCGTTCCGAGCACGCGTCGTATCGACGCTTTCGCGTGCGCGTGGATACCGGGGAGGCCAACGATATCGCCATGATGGGCGAGGTCCTGCGGCGGCGATTCTCGCCCGAGCGCATGGCCGACGGCCGCTTCGGCACACGTCCGGGGCTTGTGATCGTCGATGGGGGCAAACCGCAGCTGTCGGCCGCGCGCGCCGCGCTTAGCGATTGTGGGCAGTCTGCTATCCCCATCGTGGCGCTCGCGAAGCGTGAGGAGGAGCTGTGGCTTCCCGATGCCGAGGAGCCCATCGTTCTGCCAGCGGGCTCCGCATCGCTGTATCTGGTCAAGCGCATCCGCGACGAGGCGCACCGTTTCGCAATCGAGTACCACCGCGAACTGCGGGGCAAAGCCATGACCGCCAGCGTGCTCGACGACATTCCCGGCGTGGGCCCGAAGCGCAAGAAGGTTCTGCTCGCACATTTCGGTTCGCTCAAGAAACTCAAGGCCGCTTCGGTCGAGCAGATTGCCGCCGTAAAGGGAATCACCGAGGATATCGCCACCGAGGTGTCCGCAGTTCTGCGACAATCAGAGAATCGGGTCGGGGAAAAGGACCCAGCAGACTGAGAAAGCGGGGGAGCGGATGTCTGACGCCGTGCGTACGGCCGAATGGGACGAACTCCGCAAGATTGACTACTTCCTCGAGCACATCGCTCGCGCGGTCGAGCGCGGCGAAGTTCCCCGCGACTCCTATGACTCACTTGCCCCGCGCTATTTGGAGCGGCGCGCTGAGCTCGCCGCCATCATCGAGCGGGGGAGTGCCCGCGCCGTAACATCGCAGGTCACATCGGTCCCCGCGACGCGCCCAACTTCCGCCCTTGGGTCGCGCCCGGCTCCCATCGCCGGGTCTCGCCCAACGCCCGCGGCTGTCCCGGCACGCGTTGAGACACCCCGCCCGGCACCTCGTCCCGTCCCGTGGACGACGATACTCACCATCACAGGCGCCTTCTTGGTCATCGTGGCCACGGCCATCTTCGCTGTGGCGACCTGGGACATGTTCGGCGTCGAGTTCAAGCTCGCGTTCCTCGGCGGGCTGACCGCCGCCTTCTATGGCGCCGGGCACCTTGTCCGCAAGCGCCTTGGCCTAGCCGCCGGCGGGGTCGCACTGGCGGCTGTGGGGTCGGCGATGTTGCTCTTTGATGGCTGGATCGCTATCGACGGCTATGCGCTTGCCGGTTCGTGGCCTTGGGTCTTCTGGCTTGCGGTGTGCTCCTTCGTCTACTGGTATTCAGAGACCGCGATAGGCGGCTCGTTTTTCGGCATCATCGGCGCGTCCGCGCAGGTCGCGTGGGTCTGGTTGCTGGGCGAAGGTCTGGCGTGGCCCGCCCCGCAGCGTCTTGCCGGGATGGCTGTCGTCGCCGTGCTTTGGGCGATCGCCGCACGAAACGCAGCGAACCGCCCGCCGTTCGCTTCGCTTGCGGCCACACTGCGTTGGGCTGCCGGTGTTCTGGTCGTCGGCAGCGCAGCGGGATTGTTGATCGATCTTGCAGTCGGTCCGGCGACCTGGGCCGTGGTGTTTTCCGCACTCGTGATCGGGGTGGCCGCGACCGTCGTGTTCGAGGCGTCGCGCCTGCATCCCGGTATCGCCGCCGCGGCGCACGCTCCTGTCTTCATCGCCCTGGCCTCCATGATCGAGTTCACCGGTGCACACTGGGGTCACGTGGCCATACTCGCCGCCATGGTGATCGGATACCTGTTCTACGAGTTGATGCGCGGAGGCTGGGGACACGGCGCGCTCGCGATCGTTGCCGAGCTGTCTGCAACGCTCGTGCTCGCACGGCTCCTCGACTGGGCTCCCGATGTGACCTTGGCCGTGGTCGCGCTCGTCGCGGCCTCATGGGTTGCCGCATCACTGCTTCTGGATCATGAAGATGCCGCGGCACTCAAGATGCCCGGAGTCTTCCCCGTGCGCCTCATGACCGAGATCGGCGGCTGGATCGTGTTGGCTGCGGCGACGCTCATGTTGCCGGTAGTGCGCGAGGCCATCCCCCTGTCAGGCGTCCTCGTGACGGCACGCGACGCGGCGTTGCCCGTCTGGCTCATGGTGTTGTGGGCGCTGGCCGGCGCGATCCGCAAACGCCCGCTGGCCGGGCTGGTCACACTCGGCCTGTCGCTGTACGCCGCGGCCGCGATCATGGCCTGGCGCTTGCCGCAGCTTCAAAGCGCTCTATACGCCGTCGGCCTGCTGGCGGTTCTCGCGCTGTGGCTCGCCGCAAGGCGCATCGCTCGCACCACCTGGTCTCTTTCCGAGGAATTCGTGCTCATCGTGGCGCGTCTTCTCACCGCACCCATTCTGTTGGGCGGCCTCGTGGCCCAGGCCTACTTTTTCGACATGATCGCCTGGCAATCAGCGCTTCTGCTGGCTCTCGCGGCCTCGTGGTGGCTCATGGACGCCCTATCTGCCGAGGAGTCGCGCAGCGGTCTGGCCATTGCTTCAGCGCTCTTTGTGCTCGCTGCGGCGATGCAGGCTGAGTGGGCGATTCCCGGGGTGTTGCCCGTTGGGTGGGTCGGGCCTGCGACAGCGCTTGCACTGGTTGCCGGGGTCTGGCCATTCAGGCGTGCGAGCGGCATGGCGACATACTGGGCCTGGGGTGCGGGCTCAGCCGCACTTGCAATCTGCGTGGCAGCGCCTGGGGCTACCAGCGGCGTCTTCGCATCGACATTCGCTCTGACCGCAGCCGCATGGCTCGCGATCGCTTCGCTGGGCAAGCGTCCCGAGTTGGCTGCGCTCGCAGGAGTTCTCGGGTTCGTGGCTCTGTTCGGAGTAGCGGATCACTTGGAGCTGGGCCCTTGGGCTTGGATCTCCCTCGTGTCGATCTGCGCGTACCTGCTGCTGGCGACACTGTTCATCCCCGTGAACCTGCTTTCCGCTCGCTGGGCCGACTCGTTGGCGTTCTCGGGTCTGCTGGGAATGCTGTTGCTGTGTATGGCTGCGTTGACCAGCCCGGATATCGCCGCTTTCGGAGTGGCACCGAGTTGGGCCGGGACTTCGGGCCATGAGCTGGCTGCCGCCCTCGGGCTCCTCGGCGTGTTTGTGCTGGTTGCCGGTGTTGTACGCTCGATCTCG
>JAHIQC010000253.1 GCA_018902765.1 Actinomycetota bacterium
AGTACGCGAGAAGCAGGTCGACCAGAGAATGTAGATCCGCGACCGCAATGCTCTCCTCGACCCCGTGCACCGAACGCATGCCGCACGAAAGCACCAGCGTCGGCACTCCCAAGCCGGAGAACACGTTGCCGTCAGATCCTCCGCCGGTCTTCTTGAGCACCGGAACCAATCCCGCATCAGCACACGCGGCCACGGCCTCTTGCACGATCGGCGCGTCGGGCTCAAATGAGAACCCGACGTACTCGCGCGTCCATACGACGTCGACACTGCCGCCTCCGGCATGAGCGGCTTGATGCATGACGGTGTCCATCGCCGAGCGCACCTCTTCGACACGTACCGCATCAAGCGATCGACACTCGCCGGTGAGATGTGCGTGAGCGGGAATGACATTCGTCGCCTGACCGCTCTCGATCGTTCCTGCATTTGCCGTGGTGGACTCGTCCAAACGGCCCAACTCCATCGCGCAAAGCGCTTTGGCTGCCATGAGCAGCGCAGAGACGCCCTTCTCAGGCGAAACCCCCGCATGGGCGGCGACTCCATGGAACTGCGCATCGAATGTGAAGTGCGTCGGCGCGGCGATGATGATGCCCCCCGGATCCCCGTCGGCATCGAGCACGAGGCACGCATCGCCAGCAACGTCGGCCGGATTGAGCGCTTTAGCGCCGGTCAAACCGGTCTCTTCGGATACCGTGAACACGACTTTGATCGCGGGGCGTGGAACACCTGTCTCAACAAGCCGGCGGCAGGCCTCGAGTATAACGGCCAAGCCCGCCTTGTCGTCTGCTCCCAGGATCGTGTCACCTGCCGAGGAGACGACACCCTGACTGACGACTGGCTCGACTCCCCTGCAAGGTTCGACGCAATCCATGTGAGCACAGAGCACTAACGTCTGAGCCCCGGAAGTTGCGGGCAACTCAGCGATAAGGTTTCCGGTGTTCGAGCGAGTAATGCTCGCGGAATCATCAAACCTGACCCGAAAGCCGAGCTCCTTGAGCTCACCAGCGCACGAAAGCGCGACATCAAGTTCCTCGCGCGACGGACTATCGATGCGTATCAGCTCGAGAAACCGCGCAAGCAGCCTGTCGTCAGCGGGCTCCATCAGCTGGCGCGGGTCTTGCGATGGGCCACGGCGGCACCGACGAAATCGCGAAACAAGGGAGCGGGCCGCGTCGGCCTGCTCTTGAACTCGGGATGACCCTGGTTGCCCAAGAACCATGGGTGGTCAGGCAACTCAACCATCTCGACTAGCTTGCCGTCCGGACTCATACCGCTTATGACCAATCCTGCTGCGGCAAGCTGATCGCGATACGAGTTGTTGACCTCGTAGCGATGGCGATGACGCTCATAGATGAGCTCCTCGGAATAGGCCTTTGAGCCCTTGGTCTCGGGCGTGACCTTGCACGGGTAAGTACCCAGTCGCATGGTCCCTCCCATGTCGGTGACATCCTGCTGATCTCGCATGAGATCGATTACGGGATGAGCTGTGACCGGGTCGAACTCCGTCGAGTTCGCGCCTTCGAGGCCACAGACGTTGCGTGCGTACTCAGCCACGGCAACCTGCATGCCCAAGCAGATACCAAAGTACGGCACCTTGTTCTCGCGGGCGTACTTGGCCGCACGGATCTTACCCTCGATACCGCGAATGCCGAAACCGCCGGGAACCAAGATCCCGTCGAAGGCCTCCAGCGCGCTTTCGACCTCCTCGGGAGTCAGCGATTCTGCGTCGACCCAATGCACCTTGACCTTGTGATCGTGGAAGATGCCAGCATGATCGAGCGCTTCGGTGACCGAAAGGTACGCGTCAGGCAATTGCACGTACTTGCCCACCAGCGCGATCTGGACCTCCTCGGACAGCGACTTGGAGTGATCGACGAACGCGTCCCACTCGGCCATGTCCGGCTCGCCGCACTGCAGCCCCAGGTGTTCGATGACCATCTCGTCGAGCCCCTGGTCGGCCAGGATGCGAGGAACCTCATAGATCGAGCGTGCGTCCGGCGCAGACACGACCGCCTTGGGATCGACATCGCAGAACAACCCGATCTTGCGGCGGATCCCCTCGTCGATCGGACGGTCGGAACGGCACACGATGAAATCGGGCTGGATGCCGATGCTGCGAAGCTCCTTGACGGAGTGCTGCGTCGGTTTGGTTTTAAGCTCGGATGCCGCGGCGATCCACGGTACGAGCGTCACGTGGATATAGCAGACGTTGTCGCGACCGGCGTCCTTCTTGAGCTGCCGGATGGACTCCAGAAACGGCAGTGACTCGATGTCGCCGACGGTGCCGCCGACCTCGGTGATAACGACGTCGGGATTGGACTCCTCGGCAATCCGGGTTATCCGGTCCTTGATCTCGTTGGTCACGTGCGGAATGACCTGCACCGTGCCGCCGAGGAAATCACCGCGCCGCTCGCGGGTGATGATCGCCGAGTAGACCCTGCCTGCCGTGACATTGCAGTCACGCGTGAGCGACTCGTCGATATAGCGCTCGTAGTGGCCAAGATCCAGATCGGTTTCCGCGCCGTCGTCGGTCACGAAAACCTCGCCATGCTGAAACGGGCTCATCGTACCGGGGTCGACGTTGAGATACGGATCGAGCTTCTGAATGCGGACTTTGAGGCCGCGGGACTTGAGCAAGCGACCAAGTGATGCGGCCGTAATGCCCTTACCTAGAGAACTCACAACGCCACCCGTTACGAAAATGAACTTCGCCATACTGCCCTTTCAGCCTCCTGTCGTTTCAACACGCCTCTTCACTATACCCGCGACACGTCCGCGCGGGGTCATCGATTTGGGACCATCGTCACGCCGCGCGCCCCAAGGCGTCGATCCATCGCAGGAACCGATTGCCGTCGATTACCTTCGAGAACGAAACGCGCTCGCTCGCAAGGTTGAGCGCCAGTATCAGCGCCAGGTAGACAAGAACCCCGGCCATCGAAAGCCCGGCCACGATCATGAGCCCGGCCACGGCTCCCATGGGATTGGCACCCGCATCCCCGAGCATACCTATCTCACCCAGATCGTACTTCCAAACCGCCACAACGGGCCCGAATGCAAAGAGCGCCAGCACCGCTACGCGGATCGCAATAGAGCCCGATGTGCTCACGCCCGCGCTGTAGCCCATTCCCACTGCCGAGGAAACGACCCCGCATGCAGCCAACAGGCAGTACGACTTCAAAGCGCGCCCAGGTCGCAGATCGGTGAGGTTCGCGAGATTCGAGGTCAGAGCTATGGCGGCGCCGGCTGGCAGGGCGATAACGAGTGCGCCGACGGGGGCATATCCAGCACCATCTCTGCCCGCCAGAAGGAACGTCGCTGCATGAAGGCTGGCCAGCGAAATCCCGAACAGCTTCATGCCGCCGGTGGTAAGCCGACCTTTGGCGAGCGCGGCAAGATGCCCGCGAAAGCCACGTTCGGCGCTCGTGCCGTAAGCATCGTCGACAAGGCCGAGCGCGAACGTCACGAGTGCAAGCAGGCCCGCCAGTGCGAGCAACGTCGCGAGCATCGGGTCGAACGACTCGGGATTCACGCGAGCCAAGAGACTCGCGAAGAGTGCTGCCCCCGACCACAGCAGCCAAACGACGCCAAGACCCGGCGTCACCTTCCGGCCGCGGTAGTTCGTCACGGGAGTTCCGGCTCGCAGCGCGGGTAGCAGCATCCGCACCCCTAGCCACGGCACAAGAGCACCGAGCATCGCAGCAGTGACCACAGCGTATGTGACCGACAGGCTCACCGGGCGCTCACCGGAATCTGGCCCGCTGCCTCATGGATGGTCGGCGAAGTCCGCAGTCGATCCAACATGAGATAGAGGATCCCAGCAGCAAGGTACACCATGATGAGCGCAGGGATGACGATGCCCGAATCCTCGGTGAAGTACGCCGCAAGACCGCCGATGAGACAGGCTGCCATGGCGCCGGAAAAATACGGGTTCTCGTCGAGAGCGGCGGCGAAATCACCTTGCGGCCGCCAACGCATGAATCCGAGGAAACCTAGAACGCCGATCAGAACGAACGACCAGTTCGTGTGAGTCAGCACGCGAAGGTTCGTCTCAACTTTTCGCTCCACAATCGTCCACAAGGCGCCGACCCCACCCTGCTGGGCGCTTTGCCATGCACGGCCAAGGTGGGTCTGTGAGGAACCGGAACCGAGATCCACGAGCGAGAACACCGCGATGAACAGCACTATGATGCCAAGTGCTGCGGCAATGACCTTCCATGTGACTCGGTAGTCATTCATGAGCGCCCAGGCCAGAGCAAAGCCCACGACCCCCCACACGGCGACGCCCACGTTGGCGCCTAAGAACGGGGCTGCGCTGGTGCCAACGACGAGAATGCCGAGCACTGGCACCCCCCAATGGCGAAACAGCCCAGTCGCCACCGAATGCGGCCACTGGTCCATGAGAAGCGCCACCCCTACAAGAGACGCGCCGAACAGTAGTGCCGCGCCCTCATTGCCGATGCCGTAATACCGTGCCGCAAGCAAAGGCGAGTAGCCAAGGAAGCTGGTGAAAGACCATGGCGCACCGACCCACTGATCCACAAGCAGGAGAATCATCATGAGAACCGACAAACCCCCGACCGGGACTCTCATCGGCAGGTAGCGCTTAGCGACCAGGGCAAGCACCCATAATCCAACAGTGCATGCGGCAAGAAGGCTGAGCGCCGAGAAAGGCGTCTGGGGATCGGGATTGATTATGAACATCAGCAGCGTGGCCGGAGGCACGGCAAGGATGCCGAGCAAGGCGATGCGA
>JAHIQC010000254.1 GCA_018902765.1 Actinomycetota bacterium
AAAGCTTTGAATGTAGTGGCGATCAACCGGCGTCCCTTCGCTCGCGCCGAAGTCCGGATTGATCGGAGCGGTGCCACGCATACCGTACGCCAGATAGAATCGTTTGCGCAGGCTGCGGCGTATGGGACCAAGCAGTGACCTCATGGGCGAATCGCTCATCGTGCTCCGCTTCGGTGGCTCGGGAATATGCACCCGTCGATGCTATCATGACGCGTGCAGGCAGCCGCGGAAGTTGAGGCAGTGACGGAACCCACGGACACGATCGCCAGACGTCGAAAGCCGGGCATTGTCGCCAACACGGCGATCAACGGTGCCGTTCAGCTCGTCTCGATCGCCTCGACCCTCGTATTCTTCCCTTTGCTTGTGAAGGCCTTTGGCGTCGAAGACTACGGCGTCTATGTTTTGGCGCTGTCGGTCACCGGCATCGCGACCATGTTCGATTTCGGTATCGGGGCCTCGACGATTCGTTTGGTTGCACGCCATGCGGCGGTCGACGACGAACGTGGTCTCGGTCGCGTAGTCTCCAGCGCCTTCGGGCTTCTCTTGCTGTTGGGTCTGTTGATCGGCGCGGTGGTTGCCAGCCTAGCCATGATCGCTGGGAGTCTGTTCAACATCAACGATGTGCAGGCGGAGACCCTTCGCACCTTGCTGCTCATCGGTGCAGCGATGCAGATCTGGTACTGGCCGAGTTCAATCGCGGCTACGGTGCTTTCCGGTCTTGAGCGCTACGACTTGCTCGCTCGCAACTCGGTGCTGAGCACTGTGCTGGGCGCGCTGGCCATTCTGGCCATACTACTGACTGGTGCGGGACCCTCCAGCCTCATGCTCATGGGTGCCGTAGTCATGGTGGTCACTTCTATCGCAAATATGATCGCGGTGTTTTCCATCAAGTCACCGAAGGGGTTGGCGTTATTGCCAAGCCGACCGTTCGCGCAGGAGATCCTCGTGGGGGGTGCGCCGATCTTCGTGGCGACACTCACCCAGTTCTTCAACCGCGAGCAGGCAGACCGAATCGTCGTGGGCGTATTCATCGGTCCGGCCGGGGTGGTCGTGTATGAGATCGCCGCGAAACTGAGCATGCTTGTAGCGCAACTCACGGGGCTCACCACGTCAGCCTGGCTACCAGTGGCGTCGGGCATGGAAGCACGCGGAGAAGGTGCATGGCTCGAGGACATCTTCATCCGAGCGGCGCGGTACATCACGCTCGCGATCACGCCGCTCATGGCCGTGATCGTTGTCCTCAGTGCCCCGTTCATAGCGGTGTGGTTCGGCGCCGGATTCGAAAGCAGCGTCGGAGTTGCCCGTCTCTTGGTGCTTTCACAGCTCCTCGTGCCTTTGTATCAGGCGGGGGATGCAGTTCTGATCAGTAAGGGACGGCTGTCTGCATGGGTGGGCTGGGGCCTTCTGCTCGCGCTGTTGAACGTTGGGCTGAGTATCGTTTTCGTGCAGTACTTCGGTGTTGCAGGGGTCGCCCTCGGAACGTTCATCGTGGGTATGGTCGATTTTCCGCTGTACGCGCGGCTCATTGTTCGCGAGACGCAGATCACCTGGCGCCGCTGGCTGAGCACGGCCAAGGCCGGCTACCTGCTCCTGCCGGTGCCTATTGCGGTCTCTGCCGTGCTGGCTCTTACACCGTTGGTCGACAGCTTCCTCGGCGTAGTATTCGCGGGTGTCGTCGCGGTGGGCGTCTACTGGGCGTGCGCGTACTTGCTGGTCTTGTCGCCTTCCGAGAGAGCGCAGCTCGGTGATCGCTTGCGGCGACTCATGTCCGCCGGACAAGGAGAGAACCGGGCATGAGCTTAGTCGAGCGAACCCCCGCCATCTCCGTGATCGTGCCGGTCTACAACGTGGAGCGCTATCTGCCCGCGTGCCTGGACTCGCTTCTGGTCCAAAGCTTCGACTACTTCGAGATCCTCATCATCGATGATGGCTCGACCGACGACTCTGCCGCGCTGATCGCCCGATATGCCGAGGATCACCCGACGCGCATACGGACGTTCTCCAAGCCCAACGGCGGACTGGGCGACGCACGCAACTTCGGGATAGACCGGGCGCGCGGCGAGTATCTGTCGTTTGTCGACTCGGATGACACGGTAGAGCCCACGATGCTCCAGGAACTTCACGCATGCGCCCAGAACAGTGACTCCGAGCTGGTACTCTGCGGCATTCGGAGCTTCGCGGACAGGACCTTCGAGCCCTACCTGCCCGAGCCGGACATGAGCGTTTTCGGAAACTCATTTGCCGAGGAACCACGCCTGCTGTACCGAGTGGACGCGAGCGCGTGCGACAAACTGTACTCGCGCGATCTGTTCGTGCGCACAGGCATTCGGTTCCCGGTGGGCCTGGCATTCGAGGACCTGCCGACTGTGTACAGCCTCCTGCCTGCCGCGAACCGCGTGGAAAAGGTGGACAGGCCGCTGTACAACTATCGCCAGCACCGTGAGGGATCGATCTCCTCGGCATATGGGGATCGATATCTGGAGTTGGTGGAGGGATTTCGGCGGCTCGTGGCCCACTACAAGGGCGAGGGTCTGTTCGAGCGGAATGCGGATGCGTTGCTGAGGCTGCATCTGACCCACTTGATTGCCGGTCGCTATCCCGATCTGTTCCTTCGGGCCGACGATCGCGCACGTTCTGGGTTCATTCGCGAAGTATTCGGAGTGCTTGATGGCGCTTTTCCCGGATGGCGGACAAGTAGGGTGTGCCGAGATCTGTGGCCTAGTCCGACGCTGCGGTTCGTGAGCACGCACGGTGCCGCCCTGGGATGGTATGCGCGTCTGCCTGAAAGAGCCTATCTTGGTATCCTGCGTCGGCTCGGGGCATTCGATCCGTTGCGATGAGCCGACAATCCTCGCAGTATTGTCGAAAAGGAGTGCTTACTCGGCATTCATCTTGCTAAAGGAATAGCTGCTTGCGCGAAAGAATCAGCTGCTTGCGCGAAAGAATCGCTCACCGCGCAGTCGGCTCGATTCGATTTCGCAGGCCGCACTCCCGATGAAGTACACTGACGCGCGGCGCGCGTGCGAATCGCAGCGCGCCCTCATGGACAAGTACGATACGGAGGACAATTGATGCGTGATGCCCGAGTGGATGTAGACGAAACGCCGCCGACGGATGTGGCTCCACGCGGGGCGCGAAAGCGTCCGAGCATGCTGAAGGATCCGGCTGTAATGCGGATGACCTACATCGCGATAGGTCTGGTTATTCTGTTCTTGGTTAGTGTCATGGGCGTGCTGCTGTCCGGGGTAACGAGTCCTTCCGGGCCCCGCACCCTGGCCGAGCGGGAAGCTGCGGTTTCCGGCGAGGCGGTGCAAGCGGGCAGCAATGACCCGGCGGTTTGGGGCCAGTACATCGCGGCGCTCATCGCCAGTGGGCAGAACACGCGTGCACGCGACGTCATCGAGCAAGGTCGCGAGAGCATCGATGATTCGGCTACTGCCGAGTTTACCCTTGGGGAGGCGCGCCTCTATGCTGCACGCAAAGACCACGATAAGGTTCTCGAGGCCGCGGATGCTGGCATGGCGCAGATTCAGAAGGCGTGGGACGCCGCCGTCTCGTCAGGTGGTACGAAGGCGCAGGAGGCCAAACTGGACGGTCTCCACGACAACTACTACGTGCTTGCCCTGCTGAAAGCGGAATCATTAGCTGAACTGGGTGATTGGGCAAAGGCGATCGAGCAGTATGACTTGTACATCGTCCGCAACCCCGGGGCGGCGGACATCCTGATCGATCGCGCCGACGCTAAGATCGAGACGGGCGATACCACAGGCGCCGAAGCGGACTTCCGCAAGGCTCTAGAGTTCATTCCCGACAACCCCGAGGCGCGTGCCGGGCTTGAGAAGATCGGAGCTGCTGACAGTGAGTGATACGACCATGCCAGTTGCGGGCACTTCAGAGAAACCCGTGAGGTCACGTCGGGGACGCAGGATCCTTGGCCTCATCTTGATCGTGCTCGTGCTTCTGCTCGGGCTTTCCTCATATCTACTATTCCGCCTCGTGTCCGTCCCCGGAGGCGCACGTGATGCTTCAGGCTCTGGGGACGCGGGGCTGGTATGGGTCCGTTCGATCTATGGAATCGACAACACCGCCCAAGGTGCGCTGGAACGTGCTCAGGCGGCTGTCTCGGCAGCTGACGGCTCCATCTGGGTCGTCGATGGCGCTCACCGGGAGCTTCTGCATTTCACGGCTGACGGTCGCTTCATCGGTACGAACTCCGGTCCGGAGGATTCCCCCCTGGACGCGCCTTCACGTTTCGCGATTGGGCCCGATGGCTTGTTCTATATCTGCGAGACTGCCGGGGACGCGATCATCGTTCTAGACGCTCAAGGCAATGACGCGGGCTCGTTCAAGATTCCCGAACCCGTCTCTGTGGCTGTGAGCGAGGATCGCATCGTAGTCGGAGCAATCTCCGGATTCGCCATTTTGGCCAAGGACGGGGAGCCCATCAAAGTCATTGGCTCCAGAGGCAAGGGCGAGGGGCAGTTCGATTACGTGCACGGCGTGGCGATCGCCGACAACGGCGACATCTACGTTTCCGATTCATACAACAATCGCCTGAGCGCATACGACAGCGAGGGCAATCGGCTGTGGATCGTACGCACAGGGAAGCCCCAGAACTCAGCATCCGCGGATTCTGGGAGTCTTACTGTCGAAGAGCCCGACGACGCGGCGCTGACAGGCGACGAGGCCATGCAGCTGCCTCTCGGGCTGACAATCGACGGCGCCGGCCGCATCGTCGTGATCGACATGTTCGACTGCAACCTTGCTGTGTTCGACCCCAAGGATGGTTCTCTGATCGCCAAGTACGGCGACGTCGGCCCGGATGACGGTGAGCTCTTCTACCCCGTCTCTGTGGGCTATGACGCTGACCGAGACTGGTTCACGGTCGCTGATGCGCTCAACAACCGCGTGCAGATACTGAGGCTTCCCGGCTCGACTGATGGCGGGGGTGCAACTGCCGCAGTGAGGCGCGCGCTGGCTGGCCCGCTGCGTGCGTGCTTGTTCCCCCTGCTCTTGCTTCTGCTCGCGCTGATCGTCGCAATCGTGCTTCGTGCTCGTCGAGGTCGCCGCGCGGAAGAGGCGTTGCCCGCGACAGTTGTCGTTGATGGCGATGCGTAGGCATAGGATTGGGAATCTGTGAAATAGTTGTGTGGAATTGGTGTCGATGGCACGAAGTTAGCTTGTGTTCGTATTGAGATTAATGAATATTATTCCTGCACAAATCATGTCGTCGGCACTCGATTATTGTGTTATCTTAATGTCACTACCGAATCATGGATTCGAGATAGTGAAAATCCGCTTGGGAAGGGAGGTGCTTTCATGAATCAAGCGCAAGTCATTTCCTACAACAACAAAGGAGCTTCAATGAAGAAAATCATTGTCGTTGTTGCCCTTGCGGTCGCCCTCACACTCGCCTTCGCGGCCACCGCATCTGCAACCAGCGCGAAGACTTGGAACTATCAGGAGGACTACTACAGCTGGGGCTCGGTTTCGGGCAACGGTATCGGTCAGGTTGGCTTTGAGCTCGGAAGCGGCGGTAGCACGACGACCGTTGGTCTTGCGAACACCAACCCGGCCAACCCCGGTGTACACGCCAACTACCAGACCACCACGGCCAAGTGCGCGATCTGCCACTCGGTTCACCGTGCGAAGTCCGGTGGCGTCAAGCTGCTGAACACTGCTACCGCCACGTGCGCCGGTTGCCATATCGCCGGTACCTCGACGGTCACGAACGTCGTCATCGCTTGGGGAACCACCGTAGCGCCGCTTGCTGGCCCGCACGGTTCTTCGACCGGCGGCGAGCTGACCTCATGCACGACCCGTGCGTGTCACACGAGCAGCCCTCACGGTGCCGGTGGCTCCGCGT